>DASPKB010000032.1:0-8229 GCA_035628315.1 Gemmatimonadales bacterium
AAGAGTACCTGGTTCGAGCCGAAACTTAGAAGCGGATTGTTCGTGCATGAGCTGGGTTAGATCCCAGACTGGAACCTCGGGAGCCTACGCTCTAGACTGTAGGCTCGCTTGACGCTACGCAGTACATGGAGACCCAATGAAGGTTCTGGTAGCTGATAAGTTCGAAAAGGTCGGTATCGACGGCCTCAAGGAACTGGGATGCACGGTATTGTCGGAGCCCGACGTGAAGGCGGACGCGCTTCCCGACCTGATCCGGAAGATAGATCCCAATATCCTCATCGTTCGGAGCAAGAAGGTTAACGCCGAGGCGCTCCGGGCCGGCACGGCTCTCACGCTGGTCATCCGGGCCGGAGCGGGTATCGATACCATCGATGTGGCTGCTGCCTCGGAGCTGGGCGTCTTTGTGTCGAACTGCCCGGGAAAAAACTCCGTTGCCGTGGCGGAGCTCGTCATGGGACTTCTACTCGCGTGCGACCGACGTATTCCCGACCAGGTGGCAGATCTCAGGGCCGGCAAGTGGAACAAGGCTGAGTACTCGAAGGCTCGTGGCCTGTACGGGAGAACCCTCGGGATCGTCGGTTTGGGGCAGATCGGGCGCGAAATCGCCCGGCGCGCACACGCCTTTGGAATGCGAGTAGTCGCCTGGTCCCGCAATCTGACTCACGAAGAAGCCGACCGGCTGGAGGTGGTGTACGCCCAAACGCCTTTGGATGTCGCCCGCCATGCCGATGCTATCACCATCAATGTGGCGGCCACCGCTGAAACGAAGAATCTGGTGAATGCCGAGTTCCTCGCCGCCATGAAACCGGGGTCTTATCTGATCAACACGGCGCGCGGCTCGGTGTTGGACGAAGCGGCACTCCAGCAGGCTATTCGCGAGCGCGGCATCCGCGCGGGTCTGGACGTGTTCCAGAACGAGCCCGGCAGCGGGACCGGAGAGTTCGTGAGTGCCGTGGCACAGATGCCCGGTGTCTATGGAACCCACCACGTGGGCGCTTCAACCGACCAGGCGCAGGTCGCCATCGCCCACGAGGTAATCCGGATCGTGCAGTCGTTCCGGGCCACGGGCGAGGTGCCCAACGTGGTCAACCGTCTGGCCCGGAGCTCCGCAACGCACGTCCTCACGATTCGGCACCGCAACCGTCCCGGCGTCCTGGCTCACGTGTTCGGGGTGCTCGCCGGGGCCGCCATCAACGTGGAAGAAGTAGAGAACATCATCTATCACGGCGCGCAGGCTACTCTCGCCCGGATTCATTTGGACGGCCAACCCGAGGCCGGCGCGCTCGCCCGCATCCGTGACGGCAATCCTGACATCATCAGCGCCGAGCTGAGTGCGATTAATGGGAGGTCGAAGGGCTAGTCGCTGGTCACTTGTCACTAGTCACTAATTCCGGCGTAAACCGGCGCAGATGAACTGGACAATCCTCGTGCCCATTCGGATCTTTGATTGACTCACGACTAGTGACTCGCGACTAGTGACTAGCGACTACCAACCAGCGACCCTTCACACCAATCCATCTATGCCCGACCGCATCCACAACTTCAGTGCCGGCCCCGCCGCTCTCCCTGAATCCGTGCTCCGGAAAGCGCAGGAGGCGATCTGGAACGTGGCAGGCAGTGGTATCGGGATCATGGAGCACAGCCATCGGGGAAAGGTGTTCGACCGGATCATCGCTGAGGCGGAGGAGGCGTGCCGCAGTCTGGCGGGAATTCCGGACAACTATCGGGTGCTCTTCCTCCAGGGTGGTGCCTCGCTTCAGTTCGCCATGGTCCCGATGAATCTGCTGCGCGCCGACCGTACGGCGGACTATCTGGTGACCGGAGTGTGGTCGCAGAAGGCGGTGAAGGAGGCCAAACCAATCGGCAAGGTGCACATCGCGGCGTCCAGCGAGAGCACCAACTTCGACCGCATCCCGAAGACCTCCGAGATCCGGTACTCCTCCAACCCGGTATATGTGCACATCACGACTAACAACACCATCTTCGGGACCCAGTGGCGGGCCGAGCCCCCGGTTCCGGCCGGGGTCCCGTTGATTGCCGATACTTCGAGCGACATGTACAGCCGGCCGATCGATGTCCGGAAGTACGGAATCATCTATGCCGGCGCGCAAAAGAACCTGGGTCCCTCCGGTGTGGTGCTGGTCATCATCCGTGACGATCTGATCGAGTCCGGGGCGAAGGACCTGCCTACCATGCTGCAATACCGCACCCATTCAGCGGAGAACTCCCTCTACAACACCCCGCCGACCTTCGGGATCTACTTCATGGGCGAAGTGTTCAAGTGGATTCAGTCCCAGGGTGGATTGGCGGCGATGGCCGAGCACAATGAGTCCAAAGCCCGGCTGCTCTACGATTATCTCGACAGCAGCGAGTTCTTCCGGGGCACCGCCCAGACCGACAGCCGCTCCCTGATGAACGTTTGTTTCCGCGGGCCGACCGAGGAGCTGGAGGCAAAGTTCATCAGCGAGGCAACCAAGCGGGGGCTGGACGGACTCAAGGGTCATCGCTCAGTCGGTGGAATGCGCGCCAGCATCTACAACGCCTGCCCCCGCCAGGCAGTGGAGGATCTGGTGAAGTTCATGAAGGAGTTCGAGCGCGCCAACCGCGCAGCCGCAGCTCGGAGCTGACCATGCTGCACGCGCTCTGTCTCCCTCTGCTGCTCTGCGCGGCGCCTGCCCCTACGCCGGACTCGATCACCGCGTTCGTTGATGTCACTGTGGTCCCCATGGACCGGGAACGCACTATTCCCCACCGCACCGTAGTGGTCCAGGGGGACCGGATCCTGAACATCGGGCCCGCCAGCAAGGTGAGTGTGCCTGCGGGCGCTACCCGGGTAGACGGGAGAGGGAAATTTCTGATCCCTGGGTTGGCAGAGATGCACGCCCACATCCCCGGCGGTCAGGCCCCGGACAGCGTTGTCGAGCGCACTCTCTTTCTGTATGTGGCGGGCGGAATCACCACGATTCGGGGGATGCTGGGGCATCCGCGCCATCTATCGCTACGCGCTAGGGCCGCCCGCTCCGAGCTGATCAGCCCCACTATTTACACCTCCGGGCCTTCGCTCAACGGTAAGAGCGTGGCGACCGTGCAGGCGGCGCTAGCTGCCGTCGCCGAGCAGAAGGCGGCAGGATACGACTTTCTCAAGATTCACCCAGGTATTCGCCGGGAGGTATTCGACAGCCTGAGCGCGGCGGCGCGCCGTGCTGGTATCCGCATGGCCGGCCATGTTCCCCTTGAGGTTGGTCTGCAGCGCGCCCTCGACGCGCGGTACGCGAGCATCGACCATCTCGATGGCTATGTCGAGGCCATGGTTCGGAGCGATGCGCCGGCAACGGCGTCCGAGTCGCAGTTCTTCGGGCTCAATCTTGGCGAGCACCTCGATACGACCCGTCTGGCTTCGCTGGTACGGGCCACCCGCGAGGCCGCCGTGTGGAATGTCCCCACTCAGACGCTGATGGAGAACCTGAGTCCCTCCCTCAGCGCGGAGGTGCTGGCCGGACGGCCGGAAATGCGGTTTGTCCCCCGTCAAACCCAGTCGGAATGGGCCGAGGTCAAGCGAAACGTGCTCCGGGAGACGGGATCGACCGAAGCGTCAGCTGGCCGCACTTTGGAGATCAGGCGCCGGCTGATCCACGCACTCCACGCGGGAGGCGCCGGACTGCTGCTCGGGTCCGATGCACCGCAGATCTACAACGTGCCCGGCTACTCGATACACCGGGAGCTGGAGGCGCTGGTAGCTGCTGGGCTCACGCCCTATGAGGCGCTGGAGACTGGAACCCGAAACGTGGCACTCTTCTTTGGGACGTCTGGCCGGACGGGAACCGTCGAGGTTGGGAAGCGCGCTGATCTCGTGTTGCTCGACGGAAACCCGCTAACCGACATTCGAAACACCACCAGCCGCTCGGGAGTGATGCTGCGCGGGCGCTGGCTGCCCCTGGCCGAGCTCGAAACCCGGCTCAACGCTCTGGCAAAGTCGGTAGGGAACTGATCAGGCTGGTGCCAGCGCCCGGACCAGGTCGGCGTTGGTGCGATTGCGGCGGAGATCGGTAAGCAGGTCGTTCATGGCGTTGATAGGGGTCATCCCTGCGATCCGCTGACGCAACGCTCGCGATACCGCTAGCGTCTCCTCGTTCAGAAGCAGCTCCTCACGCCGGGTGGCGCTCGCCACCAGGTCGATAGCCGGAAACACCCGGCGCTCCGCCAGCTCCCGGCTCAGTACCAGCTCGCTGTTGCCGGTCCCCTTGAACTCCTCGAAGATCACCTGATCCATCCGGCTGCCGGTATCGACCAGCGCAGTGGCGATGATGGTGAGCGATCCGCCCCCCTGTGCCGGGTCGATACGCCGGGCGCTGCCGAGAAAGCGCTTGGGTTTTTCCAGGGATTGCGCATCGAGCCCGCCGGACAGCGTTCGTCCCGTACCCTTTTCCACGGTGTTGTAGGCGCGAGCGAGCCGGGTCAGTGAATCCACGATGAGAACGACGTCATCGCCCAGCTCCACCCGGCGCCGGGCGCGTTCCAGGGTGAGCTCGGCGACGGCGACATGCTGCTGGGCCGGGTTGTCGAAGCTCGATGCGATGACCTCGCCGACGCCGGCAGCCTCCATCTCGAACACCTCCTCCGGACGCTCATCCACGAGGAGGATGAAGAGGTCGGCCGCCGGATGGTTTTCGCTGATCCCCCGAGCGATCGATTGCAGGACCGTTGTCTTCCCCGCCTTGGCCGGAGCCACGATGAGGGCCCGCTGCCCCTTTCCCAGTGGTGCGAGCAGGTCGATCACCCGGTTGGTGTAATCCGGCTGAGCCGGACCTGTGCCGTTGGTTTCCAGCCGGAGCTGCTCATTGGGGTGAACTGCGCCGAGCCGGCTGAAGTCGACCCGCTCCCCAATGTCTTCGGGCGGCTTGCCGTTGAGGCTGGTCACCTTCTCCAGCGAAGGCCCTTTGCCTTTGCCGCCCGGGCGGGTTGGCCCGTCGATCTCGTCACCCGCACGTAGCCGGTACTGCCGGATGACGCGCTCCCCTACATGCACATCACCGTTGGCCGGGAGATAGCCGGCCTCGCGCCGGCGGAGAAATCCGCTGCCCCGCCCGGCAAGGTCGAGGACGCCGAGCATCAGCCGGCTGCCTGCGCCACGGATTTCTTTATGCGGTGCAGGATAGCCGTCAAACCCTGCGTGCGGGTCATACCCAGTGTTTCACTCAGGCCCAGTTGATCGAGTAAATCGAGGGGAAGCTTGGCTACGGATTCGGGACTGGCGCCATCCAGGGTCTTTGCCAGCAATGACACAAAGCCTCGTACGGTGGGTGCCTCGCGCGGGACGTCGGCATAGATGTGTACCTGCCCTCCGTCGATTTCGGTCCAGAGGTAAACCGTTGTCTGGCATTCGTCCACCCGGTTGTGACCCAGAGCCTTTTCCGCTTCGAATCGCTGGGGAAGGGGAGGAAGCTTCTTGGAATAATCGAGAAGCGTCTCGAGTCTGGTTTGGCGATCGGCTGCCTTGAAACGCGGAATCAGAATGTCCAGGCTTGGCATGCAACCTTGCTCTTTCGATAGACCTCCTAGGAAGCTGTCATGGTTGAGTCGCTGCGGCCATCCCTCTGCAACTGCTCCTGCTCCAGGACGTGCTTCTTGCGTTCGATCCCCCAGCGATAACCACCAAGCTCGCCGCTTTCCCGAACCACCCTGTGACAGGGAATCACCAGGGCTACCCGGTTGCTGGCGCAGGCACGTGCAACCGCTCGAGCGGCATTGGGTCGGCCCAGCTCCCTGGCGATCTGCTGATAGGTGCGGGTCTCGCCGGCCGGGATCCGTCTGAGCGCTTCCCATACCTGCCACTGGAAGGGGGTGCCCTGCACATGCAGGCGGACCGATCCTTCTTCCCGACCCATGACCCGACTGACGACTGCGGCGGTATACCGCTGAAGCCCTGCGTCGTTGCGCTCCAGCCTGGCTGCGGGAAACTCCTGCCGCAAGGCTCCCTCCAGCTGCGCCGCGTCGTCGCCCAGCATGGCGGCGCAGACCCCGCGCTCCGTCGCGGCCACCAGCAAGCAGCCTACCGCGGTCGGAACCAGAGCGTACTCGATGCGGAGTCCCCGGCCACCGTTGCGGTAAGCCCCGGGAGTCATGCCGAGACCGGCTTTCGCATGGGCGTACGCGCGGCTTCCCGATTCGTAGCCCGCGTCGTAGGTGGCCCGGCTGACTGTGTTGCCCCCGCGCAACCCTGCTTTCATGCGATCCAGCCGCTGCGCGCTGGCGTAGGTCTTTGGGCTCACTCCAATGACTCGCTTGAATGTTCGCTGCAGGTGATAGGGGCTCATTTGGGCGATTTGCCCCAGCCGTTCCAGGGTGACGAGTTCGTCCGGATGCTGGTCGATGTACTCCCGGGCGTGTTCGACCTGGCGTACCGCTCGGCGGCGGTCGTGCTGCGGTTCGCATCTCCGGCACGCTCGGTACCCCGCCCGCTCGGCTTCGGTCGGGGTCTCGAAGAAGCTGACTCTGCTGCGGACCGGCCGCCGGGAGGGACATGAGGGGCGGCAATAGATTCTGGTGGAAGCCACCCCGTATACAAACTGGCCATCCTGCCTCTCATCCCGGCCTAAAACCGCATTCCAGCGCTGCTCTTCCAGCTCGACCTTCATGGTCGCCCCCACCCAATGGCAGTTCCGGCTATAACTCACTGACTCCACCCACCCGAACTCCCATGATGATACGAGCTTCAACGTCCGGGCACTACCGGGTTCTTGCGCTCAAACCCGCGTGGAACCCTCCTGCCCGGGACGGCGTTACACCTAAGTACAACTATAGCTGTCTCGCGGACCGGCTGAATCCACCGTATCATAAGCGGAAGCCCTCCCATGATATCCACGCTGACGGGACGTGAGAGCTTGTGACCGCAATCGCCCCTACCAGTCCTGTCACCCGCGAGTCCCTCGCCGCCGAGCTCCAGGAAGCCAGGGACCGAACCCTGCTCCTGCTGGCACCGCTTTCCGACGATGATCTGAGGGCGCAGCACGACCCTCTGATGAGCCCCATCCTGTGGGATCTGGGGCACATCGCTCACTTCGAGGAGCTCTGGCTGACCCGCAACCTGGATGGTGCCATCCAGTTCGTGGAAATGCCTGGGCTGTACAACCCCTTCGAGCATCCGCGAAGCGAGCGCGGCAGACTGGCTCTGCCCGACCTGGAGCACTGCCGGGAAGTAATGCGGGAGATTCGCAGCCGAGTGCTCGAACGCCTCGCCATGGCTGATCTGGATTCATCGGAACCACTGCTCCAGGCCGGCTACGTGTACCGGATGGTGCTCCAGCACGAGTACCAACACAACGAAACGATCCTTCAGACGCTTCAGCTCAAGCAGGGGGCGCCGTATGCACCCGCGGTTCGCCGGCCTGTGCCGGAACCGGCCCGTAGCAGAATCGGCCCTTCTGGAGCAATGACCCGGTTTCCCGGTGCCCTGGTGGACATCGGCACTGATGATCGTTCGGCTGCCTACGACAACGAACGACCTTGCTATCAGATCGAGCTGCCACCGTTCTGGATCGACGTGAATCCGGTGACCAATGCCGATTATGAACAGTTCGTAGCCGCCGACGGATACCGAACCCGGGATTACTGGTCAGATTCGGGTTGGCGCTGGCTCGCGGAATCACGGGTCGAAGCCCCCAAGCACTGGAGTCGAGTGAGTGGCGAGTGGGTCACCCGCTCGATGGACCGGGTCGGCCGGTTGCAGCCCGATCACCCGGTGTGCCACGTCTGCTACTACGAGGCCGAAGCCTATGCCCGGTTTGCCGGAAAGCGGCTGCCGACCGAGTTCGAGTGGGAGGCTGCTGCATCGTGGGACCCGGACACTGGCCGCGTGCGCTCGTACCCCTGGGGAAATGAACTGCTGACTTCAACGCTGGCCAATGTGGATCAGCTGGCATTCGGCACCGCTCCGGTGGGAAGCTACTCGGCCAACGTTTCTCCAATCGGCTGCTACGGCATGATCGGGGATGTGTGGGAGTGGACCTCCAGCGATTTCCTTCCGTACCCCGGATTCGAAAGTTTCCCCTATCCGGAGTATTCCCAAGCCTTCTTCGGTGCCGAGTATAAGGTTCTCCGCGGGGGTTCCTGGGCCACGCGGCCTGGGGCCATCCGCAATACCTTCCGCAACTGGGACTACCCCATTCGCCGCCAGATCTTCAGCGGTTTCCGGTGCGCCCGCGATGCCTGAGATCTCAGCGAAGTGGACCA
>DASPKB010000033.1:0-5185 GCA_035628315.1 Gemmatimonadales bacterium
TGGTCGAAGGTGTAGCCCAGCGAGACTTCCCGGAGCTTCACGAAGCTGCCGTCCTCGATGAACTGGGAGGTGGCTCCGTTGAAGGTGCTGCCGCCCCCGGTAAACCACGCCTCGTCCAGGGGAACTGCAGCGCCAGACCCGGGGCCCGCTACCACTTCGTCGCCGAAGTAGGTGTCCCCAAATACGAAGTTGCCGCCGTCGCGATACTCCTGAGATTCCCTCGAGGTGCCGAAGTGATTGAGGGCGCCGCGAGTACCGTTGTAGGCGTCACCGCCCTGGCGAATGTCGAGCAACCCGCCGATGGAGAACTTGTTGATCCGGAAGGAAGTGCGAACCGACCCGGTCCAGTCTGGATTAGGATCGCCGATGATGTAGGTCCCGCCGACGTCTGGTGTCGGGTAGCCGGTGGAATCGATGTACAGGGCACCGACCGGCGCGCCCTGACAGTGGCCGGGCGTGTTGTCGATGTCATATCCGGCGTAGGTGAGTCCCCGGCCGCAGCGGATGAAGTCATCGGCGTAGTACACGCCGAGCGGCTGACCCTGGATCGCCACGCCTTGAATGCCGAGTCCATTGGATCCACCGCTGATCGGGAAGGGCACGAACTGCACGCCTGCGAGGTCGAGCACCCGGCTACGGTTGGTTGCAACCTGGAAGCCTAGATCCCAGGCAAAGTTCCGGGTGGTGATGGGCCGAACGTTCAGCGCCACCTCGATGCCCGCGTTCCGGAGCCGGGCCGCATTGGCTGGCTTCTGGGTATAGCCGGTGCTTCCCGCCACCGGGAGGTTCAGGATGACGTCAGTGGACACCGCGCGATACCAGGTGAAGCCCAGATCCGCCTTGTCCTCCCACAATCCGACATCGAACCCCGCCTCGAACTCCTTGACCCGCTCGGGACCAAGGTCAGTGGTCGGTAGGATGTAGGTGGAAATCAGACCACCCACCCCATTCTGCTGGGTGGCGATTGCCGGACCCCAACCACCATCGTTCCCATTCCAGGCGCCGAGCAGCACGCTGGAGAGCAGGTAGGGAGCCGGCTGGGTTCCGCTCTGGCCATAAGCAGCGCGCAGCTTCCCGAAGGTGAGCAGACGCTGGCTGCCTTCAGCACTGCGGAAGAAGGTCCAGGCCGCGCTTCCCTTGGGATACCAGTTGTGCCGGGTGGTGGCGCCGAAAGTCGACGCGCCATCGTTTCGGAGGGCAGCCGTCAGGAAGAGCTGGTCGAAGAGGTCAGCAGTTACCTGCGCGAAGTACGACTCCAGCCGAATGGTCTGCTTGTAGTCGTAGGGCGGCAGCTGGGAGGACGTGTTACCCAGGTTGTAGGGTTCCGGAGCGATGAGACCGGTCCCCAATGTCTGCCGGGTCTGGTACGTGTTCGAATTGAGGTTCTGTCCCACCGTCACCGTGCCCGCGAACGCCGGACTGAGCCGGTAACGCGCGGTCGCGGTCAGGTTGTGATCGATCTGGAACGACCGGATGTACCCGGCGTTGACTCCGCCGACACCGTTGACGCCCACCACAGTGGTGTTGGACGTGCTCCAGGGCCAGGCCTGGGTCCGCTCGTCGTTGGAGTAGTCGGCGCCCAGCGTGTAGTTGAACGACAGCCAGGGCGTGGCCGTGAACTCGGCGTTTACCCCGCCGAAGGTGCGGCCGATCTCCGACTTGTTGAACGACTCGTTGGCTACGAAGAACGGATTGTCGTAGTTCCGCGAAAGCTGCTCCGAGCCGGCCGCCGGGTTGGGGAAGCGATAGGACCGGTGGAGCCCGGTGACCGGGTCGAGGTACGGCTGATTATTGAAGTCGGGCGGTGACCGCCAGGCGCCCAGCAGCAGACCATCGGTGCTGTTGCGGCTGGTGATGAACCCACCATCGCCGTCGATGTACGCGATGTTCGCACCCACCTTCAGGTTGTCGAATACCCGGTGCGACCCGTTGAACCGCACCGAAATGCGGTCGAACTTGTCGTTGTTGCCCGTGATGATGCCGCGCTGGGTGGTGGCGCCACCGGACAGGAAAAAGGTGGTCCGGTCGTTGCCACCCGAGATCGTCAATGCGTTGTCGAAGGTGTGTCCTGTCTGGAACATCTCACCGGCGTGGTCGAACGCAGGTGTCCCGGCCGGAATCTCCGGTCCCCAGCTCCCTGCAGTGGGAAAGCCCACGTTGCAGTTCGGGGCCCCACCCGCTACGCAGGTCGGGGCTACCCCGCCGCTGCCAAGGCCGTACTTCTGCTGCAGCTCCGGCAGCTTGCCAACTTCGTCGAAGGACGCCGAGCTCCGCAGGGAATACTTCGTAGGCCCGGCACGGCCCTTCTTGGTGGTGATCAGGATGACGCCCTGCCCCGCTCGGGAGCCGTAGATGGCCCCGGAGGCCGCGCCCTTCAGCACCTCGACATTCTCGATGTCGTTGGGGTTGATGTCTATGGCCCGGTTCGATGGCGCCGCGCTGGAATTGAGCGAGGTGAACGTGGGATTGTTGTAGCTCACCGTATTGTCGACGGGGACGCCATCCACGATGATGAGCGGCTGCGCGTCGGCGCCACTGATCCCACTGCCCGCGCTGATGGTTGTCTGGCCCCGGATCTGGATGTGGGCCGACGCCCCGGGATCCCCCGAGCTCGACACCACCGTGACGTTGGGCGCCTTGGCCGCGAGCGCGCTCACCACGTTGGGCTCTGCGCTCCGGATGAGCGCCAGCGAATCGACGCTGCTGCGGCCGGTGCCCAGCTTCTCCACCTCGCTGACCGTTCCCGCCCCCGTGACCACCAGCTCACCCAGCTGCAGTGGATTATCCGGCAAGCGGAAATTCTGGACCGCTGAGCCGGTGCTGAAATCCACCTGAGCGGAAAGCGCCCGGTACCCGACCAGCCGGGCTGTCACGACCACCGGAGCCGAAGGAACCCGTGCGCCAGGAATCAGTATTGTGTAGCTCCCGTCCGGACGGGTCACCGCGCCGGCGCTCAACTGTTCGATCGTGACTTCCGCGGATCCGAGCGGCTGGCCCGACTCACTGGTGACCCGCCCAGTGAGGGTGGCCGGCTCCTGCGCCTGGATCGCACCCGACAGCAGCACCAGCGCCGCGAGCGAGAGCCAGGCGAGCCGCAGATGGTCTCGCAACTGACCTGACAATGATTGTGGCATGTGTTTCCTCCGTGTAGCACGCGAACGCTGTGACGACCTGAAGTACCGGTGCCCCGGAGCTCGTCACCGGCTCCGGAGCGCCGCCGTCATGGACGGAAGCGATAGCCCCAGGCGAGGGCCGTCAGGATGTGACGAGGATTGGCGGGATCGTCTTCCAGCTTGCGGCGGAGCCGCGCGATGTGGGTATCCACCGCGCGTCGGCTGACCGCTGCTCCAGTTCCCCAGACCTCCTTCAGCAGCTCGATGCGGGAGGCGATTGCTCCCCTCCGCCGCATAAGCGCAAGCAGCAGACGGAACTCGGTGTGAGTGACCCGCACCGGCTGCCCGCCGCGTAGTACCGTCTGGGTCGCTGGTTCGATCATGACACTTCCGAACCGGATGGTCCCGTTCCACCCGGCCGAGCTGCCGGTAGGCAGCCGGCGAGTCCGGTGGAGCAACTCTTCTACTCGGGCAATCAGCTCGCGGACCACCGAGACATCGGTGGCACCATTGTGGTTTCCGTCATCCGCGAGCTCCTCGCCCTGTGACCGGAGCGGCAGCGGCGTCGGCATCTGATACTCGTGAACCACCGCCGGGCTGACGGCGTCGATCCCGGACTCGACCGGCGGGGCGGCGGCGTCTACCGTAGGCCCCACAGCAGTCTCGCTCTCCGGGATGGTTGAACCGGCCGGCGGGCTGCCCGGCCGGGGATCGTCATCGATGATGAGAATGCGCGTAGGAACCTCCAGGCCTGCCCGGAGCGCAGCAATGCGAAGAGTGGCGATCCAGTGTTGGCGGACGAGCGGTGCTTCACCGGTATGACGAAGCCGTCACCTCGACCGGCTCGGGTCACCGGGCGCTACGATAGTTTCTGCCGGGAATGGGAGGAACAGGATGGGAGTGGAATGCTGCTGCGGAACCGTGAAGTGCCTGTTCGGTGGCACGAAGTCGGAACAACGGTTCAACTTCCGACACACGCCAGATGTTTCAATTTGATTGTTCGGCGGGGCCCTCCCCTGCATTGCTGTGCTGTTTAAGGGACTCGAGCTTACGAGCCATGGTTTCGGCGCGAAGGTCGAAGTGGGAGCCGTGCCAGGCCGGAACCCCGGCCCGGAGAATGATGGCCTGAGGCGATGCATGCACCACGCCGACCCGCTCAGCGATATAGCGAGAGAGGGGACGGGAGTTGATCACGTCCACCAGGTACACCGGCACGTCCTGCTGCAAGCGGCGCAGCGAGCGCATCTCTTCGTATGCGATGCCACTGGTAGGGCAGATCGGACTGTGCTTGTACACCACAGCCAGCGGCTCGGCGAGAGCCGTAGCGACGTCGGCCTCGGTTGCGATCTTATGCATGTCTTCCAGTCGAGTTTGAATCGCATGTCATAGCAGCCGCATCCGCTCCAACAAGCGCTGGAACCGTGGATCCGAGCGCAGCCCATCGAGCATCGGCTCGATCTTGAGATACGCCATCCATCCGCGGCGGTCCTGATACGCCTTCTCCAGCCACTCGAACGCGCGGTCGGCATAACCGAGAGTAACATACAGTCCCGCCTGGGCCACCGGAGACACATACCGCGTTTTCGCCCGTTCATCGAGCTCACGGAGCACTGCCAGCGCGTCCGCCGTCCTGCCCTGGCGCGCAGCAACGTGCCCCAGACCGGCCAGGGCGAGAGCGTCTTGTGGCGCACTGGAGAGTGCCTCGTTGAACGACCTGCCAGCCTCGTCATACCGGCCCTGCTGCAAGTGCACCAGCCCGATCAGACGGTGGGTCTCCTCCGCCGTGGGATTCATGGAGTGGGCCCGGCGCAGGTTGTCCAGCGCAGCCTCGTACCGCCGGCCGTAGTACAAAAGCCAGCCCATGCTTCGCCGGATCGACACGGAGGCCGGGTCGAGCTCGATTGCCTCGCGTCCCTGCGCCAGCCCTTCCTCGAATCGGCCCATCGCGGCAAGAAACCAGGAGTACCACTGCCGAGCAGTTGCGTACCTGGGGTTCAGCTCCACGGCACGGAGGAATTCACGCTCGGCCGCAGGCCAGTCCCAGTCATAGATGAACGTCACCCAGCCCAGCG
>DASPKB010000034.1:0-2048 GCA_035628315.1 Gemmatimonadales bacterium
GTGAGCAGAAGCGGCGACATCCTCGCCCGGTGGAGGATCTCGTCCGAGTACGCGTTGCCGATACCGCTAAAGAGTCGGGGATCGGTCAGCGCGCGCTTCAAAGTGTGGTTTTCAGAAGTGAGCCGTGCGGCGAAGGCAGCGAGGTCGCTCTCGAGCACCTCCAGCCCTCCACGGCGAAACGGATCGAGCCCTGCTTCGCCGGATACCAGATGCACCGAGGCTCGTCGCTTGGTACCGGCTTCCGTGAGCTGCAGTGATCCGCCGGGAAACTCGAACGTTGCCAGCACCAGCTTGCCGCCAGTCTTGGCTCCCGGCTCCCGCCAGCGGAAGCGTCCCGCAATCATAAGATGGATTACCACGAACAGATTGTTCTCGAGCTCCAGCACAACGCGTTTGCCCAGGCGCCGGAGGCCGATCACCCGCTGTCCCTGCGCCGAGGCCACGGGAGGATCCACGGAGCGGAGCACAAAAGGACTACGGATGTTGATCCGTTCGAGTGGCTGGCCGAGGACTCGAGGCTCGATCGCGGCCAGGTACAGGGTGATGTCGGGTAGCTCGGGCATGTGGAGCTGGAGAGCCGGCCCTCCTCGCTCCGATCAGCTCTCGACCAGATCGAAGCCGCCTGAGGGCCGCACCTTGGCTTCGGAACCTCGGCTGATCACATCGGCCCAGCCAGCCGGGTCGAGGCTGGCGCCACCCACCAGTACGCCATCCAGCTGGGGCCGGGTGAGAAGTGACGCGACGTTTCCGGCATTGACGCTGCCGCCGTACAGGATAGGGACGTAGAAGCTTACCCCGTTACGGCCCAATTCCATTCGGATCAGCTCGTGGATCTGAGCTGCGTCGTCAGGCGTGGCGTTCTTCCCGGTGCCAATGGCCCAGACCGGCTCGTAGGCGAGAACTACGTCACGCCACTGCTGGACATCGAGCACCTGCAACAGGGCGCTGAGCTGGCGGACGATGACCTGCTCGGTCCTGCCTCCGTCGCGCTCAGCGAGCGTTTCACCCACGCAGACCAGAGGAGTGATGCCGGAGGCGAGCGCCGCCCGCGTCTTTCTGGCCACCTGCTCGTCAGTTTCCCCGAACAGGTGCCGCCGCTCGGAGTGCCCCACCAGGGTCAGACGGGCGCCTGCCTCCACCACCATCGGGATCGAAATGCCTCCGGTGTAGGCGCCCTTCGGCTCCCAGTGAACGTTCTGGGCTCCGACTGCGATGTCGGGCCGCTGCTTAACTGCGGCAGCAAAGGTCGCAATCGAGACTGCCGGCGGGAAGAACCAGAGCTTGCGTCCATCCGACGGAGCGGTGAGCGCCAGGAACTTTTCAGCAAAGGCCCGCGCCTCGGAGATGCCGTGGTGCATCTTCCAGTTTGCGGCGAAGGTGAGGTTACGCGGGACGTTCTTCATACGGCATCGTCCAGTGCCGCCACCCCAGGCAGTTCCTTCCCCTCCAGAAACTCGAGCGACGCTCCGCCGCCGGTAGAGACGTGGGTAACGGCGTCGCTTAGTCCCGCCTGAGCTACGGCAGCTGCTGAATCTCCTCCTCCAATCACCGTTACTGCCCCATTCCGTGTGGCGCGAGCCATTGATTGGGCGATGGCGAGGGTGCCATGGTCAAAGGGGGGTGTTTCGAAAACGCCCATCGGACCATTCCATACAACGGTGCCCGCCCGCTCGATGACTGATCCGAAGCTCTTCTCCGTCGCCGGATCGATGTCATATACAGCAAAGTCTGGCGGGATAGCCTCGCGCTTCACAGTACGGGTCTCCGCACCGGGAGAGAGCTCCCGGGCCACGATTGCTCCCGAGGGCAACACCAGCTTGCGTCCGGCCTTCTTCATGAGTTCGCGGGCAAGATCTACCCGTTCGGGCTCCACCAGGGATTTACCGGTCTCCAGCCCCATTGCCTTGAAGAAGGTGCATGCCATGGCGCCGCCCAGCAGGATCTCGTCCACCTTGGGCAGCAGCGCCTCGATGAGATCGATTTTCCCGCTGATCTTGGCGCCCCCCAGCACTGCCACGAATGGCCGCTTGGGCTGGTGCAGCGCCTCA
>DASPKB010000035.1:0-10186 GCA_035628315.1 Gemmatimonadales bacterium
TCAGGGGGGCGGGACCTCTCGCTCTCACCGCGGCGACCGCCGGCATCGTCTGCGGCGGGCTGGTAGGCGGCCCGGTGGGCACCCGATTAATCGACCGCTTCGGACTCCGGTCCAGAGACGCGGGGGGCAGGGATGGTGGTGAATTGACCGCCGAGCTCCATGACGAGCCCGAGGTAATGGCGGTGGAGGTTGATCGGGAGGATTCGGGCTTTGTACGGAACCTGGTTGTGCTGGCGCTTGCCATGGCTGTTGGCAGCATCGTGAGCGCGCAAATCCAGTCCCTGAACATCACGCTGCCAGCCTACATTGGAGCCATGCTGGTGGCATCGGTGCTCCGAAACATAGACGACGTCACCGGCATCTTCCGGATCGATCAACGGACCATGGAGTTCGCCGGCAATCTGGCGCTCAACATCTTCCTGGTCGTGGCGCTGATGACGCTCAAGCTCTGGGAGCTGGCAGGGCTGGCCCTGCCACTGCTGGCGATCCTGGCGGCCCAGGTGCTCGTCGTGGTGCTGTTTGCCCTGACGGTCTCCTTCAGGGTGATGGGAAAGGACTACGAATCAGCGGTCATGTCGAGCGGGTTCATCGGGTTTGTGCTGGGCACCACGGCCAACGCGGTGGCCAACATGCGAGCGCTGGTAGCGCGCTTCGGAGCTGCGCCGAGGGCGTTCCTGGTGGTGCCGCTGGTGGGCGCGTTCTTTATCGACTTCACTAACGCGATAATCATCACCGTCTTTGTGAACTGGCTGAAGTGAGGCTATGACCAACCCGGATTTCCTTGCCCTCAAGCAGGCCGTTGAGGAGCTGCATAACTGCGAAGCCAACTACGTAACCAGCCAGCACGTGAGGGAGAGCCTCGAGGGCCGGCCGGTATTCGACGGCATGGTGGCGATCTTCGGTGTGATCGGGCACCCGGCCACGAACACCTGTTATGCCTGGTCGGCTGAAGAGCAGGAAACCGGCCGTCGGACCATCTATGCCGTTCTGCACTATGCGCCGGTTCAGTCCTCCCGCGACGCAGTGCGCGCCACCCTCGCTACCAAGCAGCGACGGGGCTAAAAGCTCCCGCGATTCTCCGACTTTACCTCACTTTGCCGGTCCAGCCCTGGAGCCCCCCGGGTTAATCGCCCGTCTTGGCCCGGCTTGCTCCTTGCATGTCCGCGCCCCGGTTTGCCCCCTCCGATTCTCAATCGAACGCTTTGAGGACCGATCTATGGCCGCTGGCACCAAGCGGAAGCCGAAGTATCCCAAAAAACCCCGCCCCCGGCCGCTACCCAAGCTCCCTCAGGTAGCTCTTCAATGGGTTTCCGCGTGGGCCGTAGCCGGACTGGCGACCGGAATCGTTCTCATGCTGCTGAAGGCGTTGCCCTTTGCGGAATCGGGCGCCAAGCCGGACGAGGGGTTCGCACTCTGGATTCCGGCGATGGCGCTTGCTGGTGCGGCGGCAGGACTGGGTGTGGGCCTCCTCTATGCCGGGCTGATGCTGGTAACCGAGGAATGGCGCAACTCGCTGGAAGGAGACACCCTCACCGTCAGGCTGGGACCGCAGGTGCTCTGTGGTGCGGTGGCCGGTATTGCCGCCGGTCTGCTTGCTGGGGGGCTTGGAGGCGCCGCCTTCTTCGCGCTCCTGGGCGCCTGCACGGCAGCGGCACTCAACTGGCGGGCCGCTCGCGCGGTGTAAAGCCGGCACCCTGTGACGGGTGACCTTTCGGGCGGCGGGCAGTAATCGGTATGCTGCTGGCCCGAACACAGCGTCGACCCGCATACGAGTGCTCCATGAGTAGCGCCTCCAACCGGAACCGGGACAATGCTCCCCTGGATAAGAAACTGGACGATCTCTATGACCTGATCGAAGGCATCGAGATCGCAATGTTCACTACCCGCCGCCCTGATGGGCACTTGGTTTCCCGTCCCATGGCGACCCAGACGCAGGCCGAAGGCAGCGACCTCTGGTTCGTGACCGATATAGAGTCCAACAAACTCGACGAGTTGGAGTTCGATCCCCACGTCAACCTGGCCTACTACCGCGACCGGACCCGGGAGTGGGTATCTGTGAGCGGCACGGCCACGGTTACACAGGACCGGCGAGCCATCCACGAGCTCTACCAGAAGGACTGGAAGGCTTGGTTCGGCGACGAGGGCGGGGAGCGCGATGGTGGTCCAGACGATCCCCGGCTGGCACTAGTGCTGGTAGACGTCCATACGGTAGTGTACCTCAAGGTGGACAAGCCCCAGCCGATTGTGCTCTTCGAGGTGGCCAAGGGTATACTCACCGGCACACCGCCCAAGGTCGGGTCTCAGCGGGAGCTAAGTGGCGCCGACATCGACCGCGGCAGGCAAATTTGACAACCGACCCTATCGCACACACCTTGGAAATTCAACTATTCCGAGGAGGTGGAGGCCATGAAGGTCTATGGCTCCAGCGCCATAAGAAACGTGGCGTTCGTCGGCCACGGGGCAAGCGGGAAGACCACTCTTGTTGATGCCCTGGCCTTCGTAAGCGGCTCCAGCCGCCGCCACGGCACGATCAAAGACGGTACTACACTCACCGACTATTCTCCCGACGAAATCGAACGCAAGCACTCCATCAACCTGGGCCTCGGCCACGCCGAATGGCTCGACACCAAGATCAATCTCATCGACACCCCAGGATACCTCGACTACTTCGGCGAGGTCGTCAGCGGCCTGCACGCGGCCGATGCCGCCGTCGTCGTTTTGAGCGGAACGGGCGGGGTGGAGGTGGGCACCGAAAAAGTCTGGGAAGTCTGCGACGGGCTGCATTTGCCCCGAATCCTGTTCGTCTCGCTGATGGACAAGGAGCACGCCGACTTCGAGCGGGTCTTCCAGGACGTGAAGGCCCATCTGACGCCCAAGGTCGTACCGGTCGAAATCCCGATCGGCGACGGGCACGATTTCCATGGGATCATCAACCTGTTCTCCGGCCACTGCCACTTCTACAAGAAGGGCACCAAGACCGGGGAGTACGAAGTGGTACCGATCCCGTCCGAGTACGACAAGCTCTTCCGCCAGTATACCGACCAGCTGGTCGAGGCGGTGGCTTCGACCGATGACGAGCTGATCGAACGGTACCTGGGGGGGGAGGAGATCCCCCGCGAGCAATTCATCACGGCGGTAAAAAAGGCGGTGATCGACGGCGCCGTGGTGCCGCTCTTCTGCGGTAGCGGGGAGCTGACCTACGGCACCCGGACCCTGCTGAAGAAGATGGTGGAGCTGTTCCCCTCACCCGCCGAGGTAAAGCCGCCGGTAGACGCACCGCTGGTGGGCCGGGTGTTCAAGACCCTGTCCGAGTCGCACGTGGGCGATGTGACACTGTTCCGGCTCTACCGTGGAGAGATCAAGAACGGCGGGGAGGTGTTCAACGCCGAGCACGAGACCATCGAGAAGCTGAACCATCTCTCGGTGCAGCAGGGAAAGGAGCGGTTCGAAGTAGAACGGCTCTCTGCCGGCGACATCGGTTCCGTGGCCAAGCTCAAGGACACTCACACCGGGGATACGTTCTGCTGGCGCGAGGCGCCGGTTCGGCTGGATCCAATTCCGTTCCCGGAGCCGGTAGCCACCTCGGCCGTAGTGGTAAAGCAACGGGGGGAGGAGGACAAGCTCGCAGCCGGACTTCACAAGCTGCACGAGGAAGATCCGACCTTCCACTTCGAGTACAGCTCAGAGCTGGCCCAAACGTTAATCCACGGGATGGGTGAGCGGCACTTCGACACCATCCTGAACCGACTGGAACGGAAGTTCGGGGTTCACGCCGAGCTGGTTCGCCCCAAGGTGGCCTACCGCGAGACCATCAAAGGAAGGGCCGAGGGCCAGGGTAAGCACAAGAAACAGAGCGGCGGACGAGGCCAGTATGGCGACTGCTGGATCCGGATGGCCCCGTTGCCGCGGGGCGCCGGCTACGAGTTCGTCGACGAGATCGTGGGCGGTGTTATCCCTGGAAAATACATCCCGGCGGTGGATCGGGGCGTCCAGGAAGCGGCCGTGCGCGGTGTGGTGGCGGGATACCCGCTGGTGGACTTCAAAGTCGAATGTTATGACGGCTCATATCATGACGTCGACTCCAACGAAATGTCGTTCAAAATGGCCGGGATCATGGCCTTTCGGAATGTGGCGCCCAAGGCACGTCCCGTACTGCTAGAGCCCCTCATGGACGTGGAAGTTTGGACCCCGGACGATGTGCTGGGAGACGTGATGGGCGATCTCAGCTCCCGGCGAGGCCAGATCCTCGGCACCGAGCAGGACGGCCGGCTCACCAAGGTACGGGCCATCGTGCCCGAGGCGGAGCTCTACAAGTACTCGACTACGCTGCACTCGATCACCCACGGCCGCGGCACCCACCGCCAGAAGTTCCACGGGTATGCCGAGGCGCCGCCGGATGTGTCGGCCAAGGTGGCGGCGGAGAATTCCAAGGAGCGCGAACTGGCTGCCGTTTAGCAACGGCGTGGCGCAGCGAAGGATAGACAAGCTATTCTTCGCTGCGCCCAGGATGTCAGTGGCAGACCATGGCTGATCTCGTAGTTCTTCTTCACTTCACATTCGTTCTGTTCGTGGTGCTCGGCGGGCTGCTGGTGCTCCGGTGGCCGAAGCTGGCCTACGTGCACCTGCCGGTTGCCGTTTATGGCGTGCTCATTGAATTCATCGGATGGATCTGCCCCCTTACGCCGCTGGAGAAGCGGCTCCGTGAAAGGGCCGGGCAGGATAGCTATGAGGGTGGCTTCGTAGAGCACTACATCCTTCCGCTTCTATACCCGTCGGGACTCACTCGCGGGGTGCAGCTCGCACTGGGGCTGTTTGTCATCCTGGTTAACCTGGCGATCTACACGGTACTCGTGAGGAGGCGAAGCCTGCGGTTAAGGTAGCGCAGCTCCGGCACCACACCACGCGCTGGCAAATTGCAGGAAACAACCCCCAGCTGCCGCGCGGAATTTCGCAGCACGGAAGTTTGCACGTCGTCAGGAAAAGAGACGATTTCCGGCTAATTCCTCCGTCAAGTTTTGATCTCCCCTTTAGCTGGCCATCGACTGGCTTTTAGGCGTCAAAATCCACGACATGTGCCCTTTTGGGGGGCATGTCTCTTGCCTTGTAAGTAGCCGCACGGCATCAGGTTCCGCGTACCGAACAACCCGGCGCATGTCAAGTCCGAGCCCTCCAGAGGAGTGCCGGACCCATGCGCACCGTCTGTTCGGCGGCCGCTGGACGGGTCGCGGTATCGTCGCACGGCTCTCACCCTCTCCCTGGAGTGGCTCCATGAGTTGGATTCGCCGATCTTCGTTGCTTAGCCTGGCCCTGCTGCTCACGGTGGGGGTGGCCTGTACCTCTACCGACACACTGACGGAGGCGCCGGCGGCGTCTTCTTCTGAGCAGGCAGCGCCGCAGTTTGGTCTGATCGGAGACCTCACGGACGGTCTCACCAACACGGTGGATGACCTCACCGGTACGGTGACTGGAACCCTCGGCTCGGTCACCGACCTGCTTACCTGTACGCCGCAGCCTTATGCCGTGATCCAACAGAGCATCGGGCCGAATGGCGGTGTGCTGCGCGTAGGGACGCATACTCTGAAGATCCCCGGAAATGCGGTACAGGGGACCGTCCTGATTACAGCGGAGCAGATTCCGGGCTCCACGAACTCGGTGCGGTTCAGCCCTGAAGGGCTGCGCTTTCTGAAGCCCGTTGAGCTCACGATGACGTATGACAACTGCGCCCTCGTGTTGCTGCAGAAGAAGATCGTGTACACCGATGAAAACCTCAAAATTCTCGAGGTTCTCCGGTCCCTCGATTTGCTGAGGAAGAAGGAAGTCCAAGCTGAGATCGATCACTTCTCCCGGTACGCCGTGGCGTACTGATCTAACCCTCAGTCCAGCCCGGGCCATGGTGGAACAAACCCGTCATGGCTCCGGGTTGTGGGTTTTCGGCCTGTCCCCCAGCTCAGGACGGTCTTTATGAGAGGCGCCCGCAGGTTGCTCCAACTCGGTTTGCGATCTGTCGATGCTCAATCGAAGACCGGCACCAGCCCCGTAACCCGCTTTCACGCTCTGCCGTAGCGCAGTAACTGTGAAGACGCCACGCCGGTCTCTCCCCCTGGCGCGTTGGAGCCCGGAAACCCGCGGCACCAGCGCGGCGGAGTTCCTGCGCGAAGGACGAGCCCACGAGCTTGGGGGCTGCATTACAGAGGCCCTGCAATGCTATACCGCCGCGGTTGAGGCGGCGGAGTGGACGAGCGACCGGCCCATCGTAGCGGAGTCGCTGCGGCGCTCGGGCATCGTACACCACCGCCGTAACGAGCCGGCGCTGGCCCGCCAATTATGTGAGCGCAGCCACCGCATCGCAATCGACCTGAAGGACGACTTGCTCGCGGCGGAGGCATTGAACGCGCTGGCCGGCTTCGACTTCGAGAGCGGCGCGATGCAGGCAGCCCGGGCCAAGTTCCAGGAGGCGCTTGCGCTGGGTGGAGCGAGCCCCTATCTCCGCGGCCGAACCGAGCAGAACCTCGGCATTCTGGCAAACGTCCGGGGAGACACGGTGGAAGCCATGGCTCACTACCGGCAATCACTCCTGAGCTTCGAGAGCATCGGGGACGAGCGCGGCTGTGCCATTGCCTATCACAACCTGGGCATGCTGAGTGCCGACGGTAAGCAGTGGGACGATGCCGACCGATACTATAGTCTCTGCCTCGCCGCATCCCGACGTCTGGGAGACATCCACCTCGAGGCTCTGGCTCTTTTGAACCACGCCGAGGTTCATCTCGTGCGCGGGCTATACGATCAGGCTCGGCACAATGCCGAGACTGCCCTCGGGGTGTTCGACCAGCTCGAGAGCGAGATCGACAAGGCCGATGCGTACCGGGTAATCGGGCAGGTCTACCGGGAGACCGGCCGCTACCCTCTGGCTGAATCGCGGCTCAAGAACGCGATGGAGCTGGCTGTTAACACCGGCTCGATTCTGAGCGAGGCCGAGGTGGCGCGAGAAATTGGTTTTCTATATGGGGCGATCGGGCGACGGGATGACGCGCTGGCCTACCTGCACGTCGCCCGAACCCTTTTCGGCCGCGTAGACGCCAGAGTGGATCTCGCTGATCTATCCACCCGCATAAACCAGTTGGAGGAGATGAACCAGTGAGCTCTGATCAGCAGCCTCCCCGGGGATCGGCCTCGGACGCGGTGCACGCTCCCGGTGCTGCTGAATTGCTCCAGCGGGCCCAGGCCCACGAACGGGCAGGCGCCATGACGGAGGCGCTGGAAGCCTACGCTGCGGCCGTTCAGGTGGCCGAGCGGAGCGGCGCGTGCGGCGTGCTTGCTGAAGCGCTGCGCCGGATGGGCGTGGTTCATCATCATCGAAATGAGAATGACCTCGCGCGTTCGCTGTGCCAGCGGAGTTATGAAACTGCGACCGATATGGGTGACGCCGTTCTGGCCGCCGAGGCGCTCAATGCACTGGCGGGTTTCGACTTCGAGGCGGGATTCATCAAGGAAGCCCGGGAGAAGTTCTACCAGGCGCTGGAGCTCGGCGGAGCGAGTGCCCATCTGCGGGGCCGCACCGAGCAGAACCTTGGTATTCTGGCCAACATCCAGGGCGCCCTGGCCGAAGCACTAGCCCACTACCAGCGCTCCCTCGGAGCCTTCGAAAGCATTGCCGACGACCGTGGCTGCGCCATTGCTTACCACAATCTCGGCATGGTGAGCGCCGACCGTGAGCTGTGGGACGACGCCGACCGGTACTTTAGCCGGTGTCTCGAGATCGCCCAGGAGATCGGCGACGTGCACCTCCATGGGCTCGGACTGTTGAACCACGCCGAAGTCCACATCGCGCGCCAACGCTACGAGCAGGCCCGCCAGAATGCGGAATCCGCCCTCGCCATTTTCGATCGGCTGGGGTCCAGCCTGGATAAAGCCGATGCTTACAAGGTGATCGGTCGGGTGTACCGGGAGACCGGACGCCACGCCCTCGCTGAGGCCCGGCTCCGGTCCGCAGTCGATCTGGCAGTGAGCACCGGCTCCATCCTGAGTGAGGCGGAGGCATCCCGGGAGCTGGCGCTCCTTTACCAGAACATGGGACGCAACCAGGAGGCGCTCCGGTTCCTTAACTCGGCGCACCGCCTGTTTGGCCGGCTGGATGCCCGGGTCGACCTGGTCGACGTCTCGACCAAGGTCGCGCGACTGGAAGAGACCTACTTCGAGGTGGTCCGGAACTGGGGCCAATCCATCGAATCATCGGACAGCTACACCTTCGGTCACTGCGAGCGCGTGGCCGGCTACGCGCTGGCCGTGGCACGTGAGCTGGGCTTGGACGAGGAGCAGCAGACCGCAATCCGGATCGGCGCCTATCTCCACGACCTGGGGAAAGTGCGGGTGCCCCACGAGATCCTCAACAAACCGGGCGCGCTTACTCCTGAGGAGTTCCGGATAATCCAGATGCACCCCGTCTGGGGTGTCGAGTTGCTGGCGACTGTCGAGTTTCCTTGGGACATCAAACCGATCATCCGCTGGCATCACGAGCGGTACGACGGCACGGGTTACCCCGACCGACTCAAGGGAGACGAGATTCCGGTCAATGCCCAGATCATCTGCATCGTGGATGTCTATGACGCGCTGACCACGACCCGGAGCTATCGCCCCGCGCTCTCGCCGGCGGAGGCACTGAAGAAGATGGCGGACACCCGGTCCTGGTGGCGGTCGGACGTGTACCAGGCCTTCATGAGGCTCGGGACTTTCCGCTTGTCGGGAGGCTCAGCCGCTGCCTGATCCAACTCTGAGGAGCCTGTGAAACATTCGATCTGGATTGCGCTGGTGCTCGTACTTGCCGCCCTCGTCTTCTACCCCCGGCCCCGGACCCGGGGAGTCTGCGCCGAGTGCAGCTCGGTCTCGATTGCCGCCGTCGGAGAGCCGCCGAGCATCATGCCGGTTCTGGTGCAGGAGACCGTGGGACGGGACATCAGCGATCAGATCTACGAGAAGCTGGCCAACCTCTCGCCGGGAAAGCCACCTATCGATGTGGGGGCCTACAAGCCTGCGCTGGCCCAGCGTTGGAACCGAGTGGATTCGCTCAGCTGGCGTTTTCACCTCCGGCCAGGAGCCCGGTGGCATGACGGGAGGCCGGTCACTTCGGAGGATGTGGCCTTCTCATTCGAGGCCTTCAGCGACACGCTGCTGGGCTCATCTGCGAGCTACGCCCTGGCCGGCCGCATCCGGGTAGTGCCGGAAGACTCATCCACCTTCCTGGTCCGATTCACCGAGCCCTCAGCCGAGCAGCTGTACGACGCTACCTATCATGTCCGCATCATCCCGAAGCACGTCTGGCAGACGCTGCCTCGCTCCCAGTGGGCCCACGATACCGTGCTGGGCCGGCTGATCGGCAGCGGTCCTTACCGGCTCCAGGAATGGAAGCGGGGTGAGCACCTGACCGTGACGGTCGACTCATCATATCCTAGCCGGCCCGGCTTCATTCGAGCGGTCTGGCGCTTCACCCGCGATCCGGACGCCGCGCTCAACCTGGCCCTCAGCGAGCAGTACACCATGCTGGAGACCGTCGGCAGCCCCGATCGGGCCAAGCGGGTCTCGGCCGATACCAGTCTCGCATTGGTCTCCTATCCTTCCGCCGCCTACGGCTTCCTCGGGTTCAATCTGGCCGGCAAAGGCGGACGCGGCGCCCACGCGGTTCTAGGCGACCGGGAGACTCGCCGGGCTCTGGCGCTGGCAGTGGACCGGCCAAAGCTGGCACGCGCGGTGTTCGGTCCCGACGCCAAGGCGCCGCCCGGGCCGATGTCACAACTGCTCTGGATCTGGAATGACAGTATCACACAGCCGACGTTCAACCCGGCGGAGGCGGCCCGGCTCTTCGCGGCGGCGGGGTGGCGGAGGGAAGGGCCCGACGGCATGCTACGTCGAGACGGGCGGCCGCTCTCGTTCGACATCCTGGTGCCCGGCACCAGCAGCACCCGGCGGCAGCTCGCCATCGCGCTGCAGGAGATGTGGCGGCGAGCCGGAGTCACGACGACTATTACGACCGTTGACTTTCCGGTTTTCCAGGAAAGACTCGCGAAAGGTCGGTTCGACGCCTATATGGGAGCCTATCTGGACGAGCCCAGCCCGCGGGGGCTCAAGGACCAGTGGAGCCGTTCGGGCTGGGGTGCGCTGAACTACGGACGGTACGCCAACCCTGCCTTCGACT
>DASPKB010000036.1:0-4045 GCA_035628315.1 Gemmatimonadales bacterium
CGTCTCAGGGCCTCGATGTAGAGTGAACCCGTGGCCAGAGGCTCTACCAGCACGCGCACGGTGCCGCCGCAGCCCATCCCCAAACCCCAGGCCAGCTCATCGCCGGTTGCGACTGTGTCGTATTCGACGAGCCTCGCCAGATTTGACCTTATCACAGGCTTCGCGTGCTCGATGACATCACTCTCGAGGCATCCAGCGCTAATGCTGCCGGTGGTGGCCCCCGCTTCAGAAATCAGCATGCGCGCACCCGGCCGCCGGTAAGACGAACCTTCGACATTCACCACCGTGGCCAGGGCGCAGCTATCACCCTTTGCCTGGGCCGAATCGAATGCTTCCACCAGCTCCTGTACTTCGTTCATGGTTTACTCCGTGGCGTCACAGCAGCTTGTCGGGAGTGATCGGCAGGTCCCGGATGCGCTTGCCGGTGGCGTGGTATACCGCGTTCGCGATGGCGGCGGGAATGCCGACCATTCCCAGCTCACCCATTCCCTTGATACTGAGCGGATTGACGACCTTGTCCTCCTCCTCGACGAACAGCGTCTCCACAAAGTGAACGTCCGCGTTGACCGGTACGTGATAGTGCTGGAGGTTCGGGTTCATGATCCGTCCGTAGCGGTGGTCGATCTCGGTGGCCTCCTGCAGCGCCATGCCGATCCCCCACACCACACCGCCGATCTCCTGACTGTGTGATGCGGTGGGATTCATGATCTTGCCGGTGGCGGTGACCTCTATGGCCCGGGTAACCCGGACCTGTCCCAGGTCCTCGTCCACTTTCACTTCGATGAACTGCGCGCCGTGCGCCAAAGTGGTGTACTTCTCCCGCTCCTTCGAGGGCTTCGCCTCGAAGGTCTCGGTGATCTCAGTCATGCCGTTACGCCGCATCACGGCGGAGATACTGACGAATTTGGAGCTGTCACTTTTGAGCTGCAGCCGCCCCTCTACCATCTCGACGTCTGAAGCGGCGGCTGCTCTCAGCGGTGAATCCGCCTGCCGGTTCGCCAGGGACAGCAGCCTCGCGCCGATGGCCAACGCCGCCCCGTGCACCGCCGAGCCGACGCTGGACGTGGTCCAGGAGCCGCCCTGCGCTGGTGCCCGGGGGAACTTCGTGTCGCCCAACTCGAACTTCACCTGGTTCGGCCGTAGTCCCAGGTACTCGGCAGCGATCATGGTCATCACGGTGTAGGTCCCCGGTCCGATGTCGCTGGTGGCGCTGCTGACGTGCGCCGTGCCGTTGCGGTGCAGGGTGATCTTCGCTGACGCCGGCATCTGGAAGGCTCCCCAGATGCCGGTGGCCATTCCCCACCCAACCAGCAGCTTGCCATCCCGCATCGATCGGGGCTCGGGCTTGCGGTCCTTCCACCCGAACTTCTCGGCCCCCAGCCGGTAGCACTCCCGGAGCGCCTTGCTGGAGAACGGCTTTCCACTTTCAGGGTCGGTCTCGGCGTAGTTGGCGAGCCGCAGCTGCAGGGGATCCATCTTGAGCGCGTACGCCAGCTCGTCCATTGCCGATTCCAGCGCGAACATCCCGCTGACCGCCCCGGGCGCACGCATCCACGTCGGCGTGTTGAGGTCCGTAGGAACGACGCTCAGCGGTCCGTGGTAGTTGGGGCAGGCGTAGACCGAACGGGTGAATCCCGTGGTGTTGTCGGAGAAGTCCTCGAAAGTCGAGGTGTTGTGTACCACCTCGTGGGTCATGGCGGTGAGCTTGCCGGACCGCTCCGCACCGAGCGCGACCTTCTGAATCGTGTAGGGACGGTAGCCGTGCCCCGAATACATCTGGGTCCGGGTGTACACCACCTTGACCGGTCGCCGGAGCTCGCGAGCCGCCATCGCTGTCAGCGATGGGTAATAGTTCGGCCTCAGCGAAGAGCCGAACGCTCCACCAACGAACGGGGACACAACCGTCACGTTCTCCTCGGGTACGCCGAAGCCCGAGGCCAGGTGGGTACGCACGTTGTAGACTTCCTGGGATTTATCGAAGATCGTGAGCTTGTCGCCCTGCCAAAAGGCAATCGCGGCGTGCGGCTCCATCGGGTTGTGATGCTCGATGGGGATTCGGTACTCAGCCTCGACCTTGACCGGCGCGGCCCGCATTGCCGCCTCCGGATTGCCCCGAGGCTTCCCAGGCGGCCCCGGCTGCTCCGGAGGTCGGGCTCGCCCGCGCACCGCCTCGGTATCGGTCGCGTGCTGCTCGGCGTTGTAAGTGACTTCGACCAGACGAGCGGCGTGCCGCGCCTGCTCGTAGGTCTCGGCGACGACGAGGGCGACCGGCTGCCGGTTAAAGAAGATCTGGTCCGACTGGAGCGGCCGGAAGGATTTGTCCTCCTCTTCTTCGGCCCGGGGGGGCGCGTCCTCCCCGGAAGCCTTGGGCCCGAGCTTCGGCGCGTTCAGGTGAGTCAACACCCGGACTACGCCGGGCGAGCGTTCGGCTTCCGCCGTGTCGATCGTCTTGATCCTGCCCTTGGTCGCGGTGCTCGTCACGATGAACCCGTAAGCCAGGTTCGGTACCTGGAACTCCGCCGCGTATTTCGCCTTGCCCGTCACCTTGGCCACGCCGTCCACGCGGCTCATGGGCTTCCCTATGTATTTCGGCATCAGGCGCCTCCCACCTTGCTCGCGCGCATCAGCGCACGGACCACTGCCCGCTTCCCCAGCTCGACTTTGTAGCCGTTGTGCGCCAGGGGCTTGGCATCCTTGAGTGCCGCCTCCGCGGCTTGACGGAAATTCTCCTCGGACGCAGCCTTTCCGGCGAGCAAGGCTTCGGCGTCCCGGCTACGCCAGGGCTTGTGGGCCACGCTGCCGAGGACGACACGCGCCTGGCGGATGGTACCCCGATTGAGCTCTACGGCCGCGGCAACCGCCACCAGAGCGAAGGCATACGAGGCGCGGTCGCGGATCTTCAGGTAGTAGGAATTTCCCGCGAAGTTGGAGGCCGGCAGCTCGATGGCCTCGATGAGCTCGCCGTGCTCCAGGTTCGTATCCCGCTCCGGTGTGTCGCCCGGCAGGCGGTGGAACTCGTCAATGGGGATGGTGCGCCCCCGACCGCCTGCACCCCTCACCCGCACCACGGCGTCGAGCGCGTAGAGCGCGTTCGCCATGTCGCCCGGATAGGTGGCGACACACGCTTCGCTCCAGCCCAGGATGGCGTGGATCCGGTTGAGCCCCTCGCGGGCGCCGCAGCCGGTTCCCGGCTCGCGCTTGTTGCAGGGCATCGCGGTGTCGTAGAAGTATTGGCAGCGGGTGCGCTGGAGGAGGTTGCCCCCGTTGGTAGCCATGTTGCGCAACTGCCCGGACGCGCCCGCGACGATCGCCTGGCTCAGGAGCGGATAGTTCCGGCGGATCAGCGGGTGGTTGGCTGTGTCCGTGTTGGTCGCCAGGGCGCCAATGGAGACGCCGCCGCCCGGACCGCGCTTAATCTCGGTCAGCTTCAGCCGCGTGAGGTCAACCAGCTCAGTGGGACGCTCGACGTCCTCTTTCATCAGGTCGAGCAGGTTCGTCCCGCCGGCCAGGAACCTGGCCTCCGGGTTGGCCGCCACATTGCCGGCGGCGGCGCCCGCTTCGGTTGCTCGGGTGTACTTAAACGGCCGCATCGTCGTCCTCCCTTTTCGCCCGGGCCAGCTGCTGCTCGTCGGCGAAGCGCCAGGCGTGCTCGGTGCGCTTGCCCGAATGGACTTCCTGGATGGCGGCGACGATGCCCGGGTACGCCCCGCAGCGGCAGATGTTGCCGCTCATGCGCTCCCGGATCTGGTCGTCGGTGAGCCGCGTGGTGCTCGCACTCACGTCCTCGGTCACGTGACTGATGTCACCCCGGCGAGCCTCGGCCAGCAATCCCACCGCGGAGCAGATCTGCCCCGGGGTACAGTAGCCGCACTGGAAGGCATCGTACTTGATGAAGGCTGCCTGCATCGGATGCAGCTGGCTCCCCTTTGCGAGCCCCTCGATCGTGGTCACCTCCTTGCCGTCGACGCTGGCCGCAAGCGTCAGGCACGACAGCACCCGACGCCCATCCACCAGCACGGTGCAGGCTCCGCACTGACCCTGATCG
>DASPKB010000037.1:0-2536 GCA_035628315.1 Gemmatimonadales bacterium
CGGCACGTGAGCTCGCCGGATTCGGTCTTCCGCTCCGACCTCCTCGCCGGCAAGGTGGCTGTGGTTACCGGGGGTGGCACCGGTATCGGTCTGGGTATCAGCCGGACCCTTGCGGCCGCGGGTGCCGAGGTCGCGATTGCCAGCCGAAAGCCCGAGCATCTCCAGCCGGCGGCGGAGCAGCTGCGAGCCTCCGGTAACAAGATCAGTGCGGTTGAAGTGAACGTACGGGAGCCGGAGTCCGTTGCCCGCATGGTCGAGCGCGTGGCCCAGCAGCACGGCCGGCTCGACATCCTGGTGAATAATGCCGCCGGCAACTTCTACGCTCCGACCGCCACCCTGTCGCCCAACGGCTGGCGTGCTGTGGTAGAGACCGACCTCTATGGCACGTTCTACTGCTGCCAGTCGGTCTACCCCGTAATGAAGGCACAGGGAGGCGGCCGCATCGTTTCGATATCGATGACGCTGCACTATCGCGGCTGGCCGCTCATGGCTCACGCCACAGCAGCCAAGGCCGGTGTGGATGCGTTGACCCGCACGCTGGCGCTGGAATGGGCACGGGACGGCATCACGGTGAACGCCGTGGCCCCAGGGCCGATTCCCACGGAAGGGGTTAAAAAGGCATTTACTCCGCCGGGCGCTGAAGTGCCCAATCTCTTCGGCATGGAGAAGTACGCCGCGGCCACAATCCCGCTGGGCCGCTGGGGCACGCCGGAGGATATCGGCCACATGGTCACTTATCTCGCCAGCCCTGCGGGAGACTGGATCACTGGAGCAATCATGGTCGTGGATGGTGGTGCATGGCTGAAAGGCGGAGAAGCGGCAATGCAGGCTAGCGGCAGCACTGGGAGATGACTGCTGGGCCTCCTGGAGCTTTGGCTTCCCCGCTTCCCGGCTTCGCCGCCGCTTCTCAGCCGTGTTCCTAGGCCACTACGGGGTTGCGCTCGCGCTTAAACGCGCAGAGCCCAAGGTCTCACTGGGCACGTTGTTCCTGTCAGTCCAGCTGGCCGACCTGCTCTGGGGTGTGTTCCTGCTGCTTGGCTGGGAGCGAGCCCGGATTATTCCCGGCTACACGCCGGTTACACCGCTCGAATTTCTCTACTACCCCATCTCGCATAGTCTGATTGCAGCGATTCTCTGGGGAGTAGCCGCGGCCGCACTCTATTACTCCTGGCCAACGCGGGATACCGCCCGCCACTGGCAGGCTGCCGCCCTAGTCGGCTTTGCAGTCTTTTCCCATTACCCGCTCGACGTCCTGGTTCACGTCCCTGACTTGCCGCTGGCCGGAGAGGACTCGCCCCGGTTTGGGCTGGGACTCTGGAACTATCCCGCAGCAACCATGGCAGCCGAGCTCCTGGTGTTGCTGGCAGGGCTCGCTGTTTACGTGAGGTTTCGCTCGCACCGGCATCCGGTGCGCGCTACGCGGCTGGCTCTGACTGTGATCCTGCTGGTGGGAACGTACATCGCGAGCCGGTACGGGCCGATCCCGCCGAACATGACAACGGTGGCCGTGAGCGACATCGTCTTCATTGTAGCGATGGCGGCGCTGGCAGCCTGGGCCGACCGCCGGGCTACTCCCCACGAGCTGCAAGCCAGAAGGATCTCGCCGCGCTGATGGATCGCGTCTTCTTTTTGCTTGGCGCGCTCTCCGCGCTGATCTCGGTGGCGGCCGGGGCCTTTGGAGCGCACGCCTTGCGACACCGCTTGCCGGCTGAAGCACTCACCGTTTTCGAAACCGCGGCACGGTACCAGATGTATCACGCACTTGCGCTGCTGGGCACCGCATGGGCGGCAAGCCGATGGCCTGGAACTCTGCCGGTCTGGGCCGGCTGGTGCTTTGTAGTCGGTACCCTCGTGTTCTGCGGCAGCCTCTACGCGCTGGCCTTGACCGGGATACGCTGGCTCGGCGCCGTGACCCCGATCGGTGGAGTAGCCTTCCTCATGGGCTGGCTCTGCCTCGTCCTCTCAGCCCGAGGGAGGTAACACGGTACTACGCGTCCTCGCGCGACCAGCGAAAGAACAGCACCGCAATCGCTCCAAACACCCACAGGTTTCCCGGGATCCACATTAAAAGACCGCCAAGCCGCTGGTCCTCCAGGGGTGAGAGGCCCCAGGTACGAGGAGCCTCGGCATACCAGGGGTACAGCTGGGTATCGGCGAAAGTGATCAGGGCTCCGATGGCCTGCATCGGCAGACATACCAGGAAGAGATAAAGGATGCCGGGAAGCGGCTGAAGCCGAGGCAGCTCCGGAACTCGGCTCATTACCGGAAACCACATCAGCGTAGCGGTTACCATGAACATCAAGTGAGTGAAGATGTGGACCTCGTGGCTCCGCATCATCAGATCGTAAAACGGGCCGAGGTGCCACACTGCAATGGACAGGCTGAAAACCAGGGCAGCAACCCACGCCCGCGTCAGGACTCGAGCCAGGGCAGAAATGACTGGACCATTCAGCAGAGGACGCAGCAGCCAACCGGGTATGCCGGCCAGAAGCAGCGGCGGGAACATCAGGGTCAGCACCAGGTGCTGGACCATGTG
>DASPKB010000038.1:0-3795 GCA_035628315.1 Gemmatimonadales bacterium
CAGGCGGCAGACCTGGTCGTGTATGGCCGGGTGTGGACCGGCGACTCGGCGCGGCCCTGGGCTGGCGCGGTGGCGGTGCAAGGTGAACGCATCGTGGAGGTCGGTGACAGCACACAGGTGGGGCGCCGGGTCAGCTCGTCCACCCGGGTCCTATCCCATCGCGGGAGCATGGTAGTTCCCGGCTTCATTGATGGCCATGCCCACTTTCTGGACGGCGGCTTTCAGCTCACCAACGTGGAGCTGAGAGACGCCGACTCTCCAGCCGAGTTCATCCGGAGGATAAAGGCGTATGCGGGCCGGCTGAGGCCCGGGGAATGGATCCTCGGAGGAGACTGGGACCATGAGCGCTGGCCCGGCACGCCCCTCCCGGAGCGGAGCTGGATCGATTCGGTTACGCCCAACAACCCGGTCTTCGTGGAACGGCTAGATGGCCATATGGCGCTCGCGAACAGCCTCGCCCTCAAGCTCGCCCGGGTCGATCGCAGCACCCGCGATATCGCCGGCGGAACCATCGTGCGAGATCGGCGGGGCGAGCCGACCGGGGTTCTCAAGGACGAGGCTCAGAGCCCGGTGCTCGCCGTCATCCCTACCCCATCCAATACCCAGAGCGACTCGGCGCTGAGCCGGGCAATGGCGTGGGCCGCCGCCAAGGGCGTCACCGAGGTCGCCGATGTGGACGTACCCTGGTATGAGGTGGCCGCTTTGCGGAGAGCCCACGCGAGATCGGCCCTCAGTACCCGGGTCTCTGTCTACGTACCCCTGAGTGACTGGCGCCGGATGGCGGACACGGTGCGTGCCCGGGGCGCCGGTGACGAATGGCTTCGGGTTGCCGGGGTAAAAGGCTATGTGGACGGGTCGCTAGGGTCGACTACCGCCCTCTTCTACCAGCCCTACAACGACTCGCCCCGGACCTCCGGTCTCTTCGTCACCCCGGAGGACTCCCTCCGGGCGTGGATCGGGGCGGCCGACTCAGCCGGGTTGCGCGTTGCCGTGCATGCCATCGGCGAGCGTGCCAACGGTGTCCTGCTGGATATCTACGACAGCCTGACGGCTGCACATGGCCGTAAGGATCGCCGGTTTCGAATCGAGCACGCCCAGCATCTCCGCCGGCGGGACATCGACCGCATTGCCCGCACCGGCGTCATCGCCTCGATGCAGCCCTATCATGCCATCGATGACGGCCGCTGGGCCCAGAAGCGAATCGGACCTGAGCGGATCAAGACCACGTACGCCTTTCGCTCGCTGCTGGACCGGGGTGCCCGGCTGGCCTTCGGCTCGGATTGGACGGTGGCGCCCCTGGACCCGCTGATCGGGATCTACGCCGCCGTGACCCGGCGGACGCTGGACGGGAAGCACCCCGGCGGCTGGGTTCCGGAAGAGAAGATCACTGTAGAGGAGGCTTTGCGGGCCTATACCGGGGCGAACGCGTATGGGGTGTTCGCGGAAAAGACCCGCGGTCGGCTGGCACCGGGTTACCTGGCTGATCTGGTGGTCCTCGACCGCGACCTGACCCGGATCCCAGCGGAGTCGATCGGCGATGCCAAGGTCCGGGCTACTGTCGTGGGTGGGAAGGTGGTCTTCGAGGAGTAGTAGCAGGAGATACAGCTAAAGGGTGGCTTGACCACCTGCGCACCATCTGTGCATCTTGAGTCTGCTCCTTTCCCATCAACAACTTAGCAGGCACTGCTGCGCTGCCCTTGGCGGGGCGGTGGAGGCTTCATGGCAGTACTCCGAGGGCTGCTCGTCCGGCTGGTCCTGGCTGTCGCATTTACCCCAGCCCCGTTGTTAGCCCAGCAAGGCACCGAGAAGCAGGATTCATCCAGATCCTGGGCGTACGAGCGGCGCTATCACGAGCTTAAAACGCTGAAACCGCTCGCCGACCGAGCTGCGGCCGTCAGGCAACTGGTCATCCGGCGGGACGTCGGCGAGTTCGCCTTACAAGACGGCACACTGTACTTCCTCTCTCCGGTGGACGGGCGGGTGGTCGGGGCCGTGTTCGTCGGGCGGGGGACCTTTTCTTTCTCCCCGCCGACTGCCATCGAGCAGCAGCGGCTCGCCTTCTTCGAGAAGACCAAGGCGCTGGCGACACCTCTTACCGGCGTGGTCTTTCTCTTTGCCGACAGCACGGCGAGTGAGCTGGAACGGCAACTGACCTTCGCCGCCGGCCGGGTTGCGGGAGATGCCGAGGAGACGATCTCAGACGCCCTCCGCTACCTTCGCGACGACAAGAGCCAGAGCTTCGATCCCGACCTCATGGAGGCGTTTCTCAACCGGGACTCCAGCGATTTGTTCTACGCCCATATCCGCCGATCCGGCGGCGATCCGCTGATGTTTGCCCTCAACCCTCGCCTGAACGAGTCGGTCCAGCTCTCCACCCGTGCGCGACGTCGGACCTGGCTTACAGAAGACACCGAAGTCATCAGCCAGTTCCCCCGCCAGGGCGATACCCTGCGCCCTCTCACCTATGAGCGAAGGCCGCTGGCCGACATCCGTCATTATGAAATCGACACCCGCCTGGAGCACACCAGTATGGGGGACGTGCGGTTCAGCGCGGTTGCCCGCATGCGCCTAGTAGCGGAGGCACCCGCGGGTCCCTGGATTCCGCTCCGACTCTTCTGGAAGCTGGAGGTCGACTCGGCCAGGTGGACTGAGGGCGAACCAGCGCAGGTGGTCAAAGGAAAGGACGACCCGATTTTCTGGGTGAACCTGGGCCGCCGCCTGAGCCCGGGGGAGTCGAGAACCCTGCTGCTGTCCTACAGCGGTGATATCATCGACCGCTTCGGAGACTGGTTCTTCATCAAATCGCCCGCCTGGTATCCGCTTCCACTCGACGGCAGAAGTCTTGCCACTTTCGACCTCACCTATCGGACACCGAGGTCGCTGGTCCTTGCGAGTGTTGGAGAGCGCAAGGACTCGACAGTGGTGAACCGAACGCTGGTCACTCGCTGGGTAACCCCCGAACCGGTCTCATTCGCGGCATTCAACATCGGCCGCTTCAAGGAGCATCGGATCCAGGAGGAGGGAGCGCCGCCCATTACGGTTCTGGCCTCGGACGACGCGCACAAGGCATTTTCCCGCGAGCTGCTCCGCCGCGGAGCCGCCGGCGCGGGGCCGCAGCGAAACATGAAGGAGGTGGTGGGAGCAGACGTGCTGAACAGCATGAAGTTCTTCAGCCGTGTGTTCGGTCCAGCCCCGCAGCGGCACTTCTACGCGACCGAGGTTCCCTATTTCCACGGGATAGCGTTTCCGGGGCTGGTGCATCTCTCGTGGGCCACCTTCCGCGACACCGATGACGATGGATTCGACGAATTCTTCCGGGCTCACGAAGTGGCTCACCAGTGGTGGGGGTTGGGCCTCGATTATACCAGCTATCACGAGCAGTGGCTCAGCGAGGGTTTCGCCAGCTTTGCTGGCCTGTGGTATCTCCAGACTGCCCGGAACAGCAAGAAGTACTTCGATATGCTGGAACGCTGGCGGGCCGATATCATCACCCGGCGAAATGAGCCCGCGCCGGTATGGCTGGGCTGGCGGAACAGCAGCGGCATGGATCGGGCCGGGTACGCGGTCATTGTGTACCACAAAGGGGCCTGGGTGCTGCACATGCTGCGCATCATGATGCTGGATCTCAAGACCATGAACGAAGACCGGTTCACCGCCATGATGCGGGACTTCTATCAGACTTACCAGGGAAAGCGGGCCTCTACTGAAGATTTCCGCAGGGTCGCGGAACGCCATGTGGGCACCGACCTGGGCTGGTTCTTCGACCAGTGGATCTACGGAACTGACCTTCCAGCT
>DASPKB010000039.1:0-6077 GCA_035628315.1 Gemmatimonadales bacterium
GCGCAAGCGGGGTGGACTACGACGTACGGAAGGACCGGCCGTACCTGGATTATGAGACCTACGAGTTCGACGTGCCGGTCGGCGAGCATGGCGACATCTACGATCGCTATCGGGTTCGGCTGGAGGAGATGTGGCAGTCGAATCGGATTCTGGAGCAGGCCCTCGACCGGCTCAGCCGGCTCAAGGGTTCACCGATCAACGTCTCCGATCCGCGTGTGGTGTTGCCGCCCAAGTCGCGCGCCATGAGTGATATGGAAGCTATGATCTTCCACTTCAAGCAGGTGATGGAGGGGGTGAAGCCGCCGGTCGGGGAAGTGTACATGGGGGTGGAGAACCCCAAGGGCGAGCTAGGGTACTACATGGTATCCGATGGCACCAGCAAGCCGGTTCGCTGGCGAATTCGGCCGCCCTCATTCATCAACCTGTCCAGCCTGCCCACGATGTGTGAGGGTGCTCTGCTTTCCGATGTCATAGCGATCAACGCGAGCATCGACATCGTGATGGGAGAAGTGGACCGGTGAGTACGGCCGGGATGCGGGGAGGTGGTGAGACCGGACAGGGAGCCGGAGCAGCCGGCGCGCACCGTGGTGTGTCCGAACACGGTTCGGCCCACGGAGGTCACGGGACCGAAACGGCACCGTACGAGCGGGTGTTCCGGGGTGAGCGGCTGGCCCAGCTGGAAAGGCTTTTCACTCTTTATCCCACGAAGCAGGCCTGCCTGCTTCCCGCACTCTGGATGGTCCAGGAGGAGCGGGGGTGGATCTCCGAGCCTGCAATTGGTGAGGTGGCAGAGGTGCTCGGGCTCACACCTGCGTTCGTCAAGGGTGTGGTGACCTTCTACACCATGTACCACACCCATCCAGTCGGGCGGCACTTCATTCAGGTGTGCACCACGACCCCCTGCAACATCTGCGGGGCGGAAGAAGTGGTGAAGGCGCTGCTGGCGCAGACTGGCTGTGCCGAGCTTGGCGCCACCAGCCCGGACGGCCGTTTCACGGTAATCGAAGTAGAGTGTCTCGGAGCTTGCGGGTTCGCTACACCGATTCTGATCGACGACGATTTCATAGAGAATGTCACACCCGAGAAGGTCGCCGGTATCCTGCAGAGGTACGAGTAATGGGCTATCCGCATCAGTCTCATCCCAAGGAGAACCCGGTTCTCTCCAAACACTTTGGGGATCCCGAAGCGCGCACCTATGACGGCTGGGTGAAGCGGGGTGGGTATCAGGCGCTCCGCAAGGTCCTCGGGATGACGCCGGAGGCGGTGGTCGAAGAGATCAAGACATCCGGTCTCCGCGGCCGGGGTGGGGCAGGGTTTCCCACCGGGCTCAAGTGGTCGCTGATGCCCAAGGCGGACGGCCGCCCGCACTACCTGGTCTGCAACGCAGATGAATCGGAGCCCGGCACCTTCAAGGACCGGGAGATCATGCGATGGACGCCGCACCAGCTGCTCGAGGGATGCGCCATCGCGGCGTACGCCATTGGCGCGGAGCGATGTTACATCTACATCCGGGGGGAATTCACCGAACCCTTCCGGGTCATGGCTCAGGCGGTAGAAGAGGCCACGTCGCGTGGCGCCCTGGGGTCGAATGTGCTGGGCACCGGAAAGCGCATCGAGGTCATTCTCCATCGTGGAGCGGGCGCGTACATCTGCGGCGAAGAAACCGCGATGCTGAACTCCATCGAGGGGAAGCGCGGGAACCCGCGCATTAAGCCGCCCTACCCGGCGCAGGCTGGCGTGTTTGGCATGCCCACCACGATCAACAACGTGGAGACCCTGGCTGCGGTGCCCCACATAATCACGCGTGGCGGCGAGTGGTACAAGGGACTCTCGCTCAGCAATCCAAAGAGCACCGGCACGAAGCTCATCTCGGTCTGCGGCCACATTCAGCGGCCCGGCAACTACGAAGTCACCATGGGCACTCCCATGCGGGAGCTGATCTACGACATGTGCGGGGGCATGCGCCCGGGCAGGACCCTCAAGGCCGTGATTCCGGGGGGCTCATCGGTTCCGATCATGACCGCCGCGGAAGCCGAGGACTGCCTCCTGGACTATGAAGGCGTGGTGGCCAAGGGGTCCATGCTCGGCTCAGCCGGCATGATCGTTATGGACGATACCACGGATATGGTCTACCAGATCTGGCGACTGGCCCGATTCTACGCCCACGAGTCCTGCGCCCAGTGCACCCAGTGCCGCGAGGGGACGGCCTGGTCGGTTCGGATTCTGGAGCGCATCCTGGCAGGGAAGGGGAAGCAGGAGCACTTCCAGCTTCTGCTCGATCTTTCCGACAACATGACCGGCAAAACGATCTGCGTGCTGAGCGATTCCTGCGCGGCACCCATCGTCAGTGGCATACAGAAATTTCGCCATGAGTTCGAGGCCTACATCCAGGGGGCGCGCGAGCCCGCCATGGCGGCGGTGTAAAACAATGGCAGACGAACTCGTAACTGTTACCATCGACGGTGCGCCGGTGAGTGTCCCCAAGGGCACCACCATCATCGAGGCCGCGAAACAGGCCGGCATTCTCGTTCCCCACTACTGCTACCATCCCTCGCTGCCGTCACCGGCTGTATGCCGGATGTGCCTGGTTGAGGTGGAGAAGGCGCCCAAGCTCATGCCGGCCTGCGTCACACAGGTGGCCGAGGGGCAGGTGGTGCGCGTCGATAGTGACAAGGCCAAGAAGGCCCGGGAAGGCGTGCTCGAGCTGCTGTTGATCAACCATCCGCTGGATTGCCCGATCTGCGATCAGGCCGGAGAGTGTGAGCTCCAGGACTACGTCTTCCAGGAAGGCCGAGCCGGCACTCGCTACTCGGATTACGCCAAGCGCTACAGTCCGGTGGAGGATTTCGGCCCGGACGTCCTCTACGTGCCGAACCGCTGCATTCTGTGCACTCGCTGCGTCCGCTTCATGGAGGACGTGGCCGATGAGCCGGTGCTCAATGTCTCGGAGCGGGGCGATAGGGCGTACATCGGGATCTCACCAGATCAGCGTCTGGATCATCCCTGGGCCGGTAACGTGGTGGACCTCTGTCCGGTCGGATCCCTGATCTCCAAGGACTTCCTGCACAAGGCGCGAGCGTGGGAGCTCGACAAGACCGCGAGCGTCTGTCCTGGGTGTACCCAGGGTTGCAACATCAGCATCGATACCCGCGACGATGTCGTGGTTCGGCTCCGGCCTCGGCCCAATCTCGAGGTAAACCGTCACTTCATCTGCGATTACGGGCGGATGAATTACCGCTGGATGAACCGGGGTGACCGGGTAGAGGCGCCGCTGGTTAGAGAAAGCGGCCGTCACGTAGCAACCGACTGGGACACGGCTCTGGACCGCCTCGGCCAACTGGTGCGCGGAATGTCCGGCTCGGCCGTAATTCTGGCTTCCGGACGAGCCTCTACCGAGTCGCTCGGCCTGGTGCGGCTCATGCTGAATCGGCTCAGCGTCACCGCGGCCGTGCAGGTACCTCTGGGCGACGAGGCGCCGCTCGCTGGGATCCCCGACCTGGCGTTGCGGCGTGAACGGGCTCCCAATCTTGCCGGGGCCGAGATCCTGGGTTACCGGCCCGACTGGGCCGCAGGGTTGAGCCAGGTACCCGCCGCAGGATTGATCGTAGTGCTGGACGCTGATCTTTCCGATGCGGAACAGGCAATCATAGCTGCGGCGCCCGGGACCGTGGTGGTTCTTGGCACAGTCTGGCCCGAGGGTCTCAAGAACGCCGAGCTGGTGCTCCCAATCACGAACATGGCGGAGGAGCACGGCACGTACGTCAATCGGGATCGCCGAATCCAGCGTTATAGCCAGGCCAAATCGCAGCCGGGCATGGCTCGCCCCGCATGGTGGGTTGCGGGAGAGGTGCTAGGTGGACCCGGGCCAAGTCCCTCCGCGCCTGCTACCGCAGCTCAGGCTTTCGAGCTGCTGGGGACCCGCTGGCCGGCTTTCGCCGGGTTGACCCACAGCGATATCGGATACACCGGGCGGCTGCTCGACGGGTCGAGAGATCCCTCAGCTGAAAGCCAGCGAGTCGACATGGGGGTCGTGTGACGCCTGAAATGAAGGGTTACCTGCTCCTCAGCGTCATCAAGATGCTGGTGGTTTTTACGGTGATCATGGTCGGCGTGGCTCTGCTGACCCTCATGGAGCGTAAAGTCAGTGCCTGGATGCAGAACCGCAGGGGTCCCAACCGGGTTGGGCCGGCCGGCCTTCTCCAGCCTGCCGCGGACGGTCTCAAGAACATCCTCAAGGAGGAGACTTTCCCCGCCCAGGCCAATCGCTGGCTGTTCCTGCTGGCTCCGGCGCTTTCCTTTATCCCCGCCTTGCTCCTGTTTGCCGTCATTCCGTTCGCGGCTCCACTACCCATCAATTTCGATTTCACTCTGGGACCGCTGGGCCGCTTCGTGCACCAGGGACCCATGCCCATGGTGGTGGCGGACCTGCCCATCGGGTTCCTCTTCGTGCTCGCGATCAGCTCGATGGGGGTCTACGGGATCGCGCTCGCGGGCTGGTCGTCCAACAGCAAGTACGCGCTTCTGGGCGGGCTTCGCGCCAGCGCGCAGATGGTATCCTACGAAGTACCGATGGGCCTGAGCCTGATCCCGGTGCTGCTGCTCTCGGGGAACGTGAGTCTTTCGACCATCGTGCAGGAGCAGCAGCTAGGGCTTTGGTATGTGATGCCGTTGTTCCTCTCGTTCTTCATCTTCCTCATTTCGGGCTTCGCCGAGACCAACCGGCTGCCCTTCGATCTTCCGGAAGCTGAATCGGAGCTGATCGCCGGCTATCATACCGAATACAGCGCCATGAAGTTCTCGTTCTTCTTCATCGCCGAGTATTCCAACGTGGTGACTGTGTGTGCCATGGTCACTACGCTCTTCTTCGGAGGGTGGGACATTCCGTTTACCGGCTGGGATGAGACCGGTGGCGTGCTCCAGACGCTGGCTACGGCTGGAGTGTTCTTCCTGAAGGTGATGTTCTGGATTTTCTTCGTGATGTGGATTCGCTGGACTCTGCCCCGTTTCCGCTACGACCAGCTCATGGCGCTCGGCTGGAAGGTGCTGCTCCCGCTGGCGCTGGTATACATCATGGTGACTTGCGTGGCCATCTACGTAATCGACCGCTTTGCCGGCCTCACCGATCCGGTCATGAGATCGCTCGCGCTGTTTGGACTGAATGTGGTAATTGCCCTGCTGGTCTTCGGGGTGCTCGACCGCGGGGTCTTCGTGCGCGGGTCGGCCCGCCAGCGCCGTGCTCTCGATGCGCCGGCTAGGCGCGCTCCGGTGGTGACCTGATGGCGATCGGCGTCAAAGTTCTCCAGCGGCCCGAGCGGGAGGTCAGCTACGTGCGGGCGACCCTCAAGGGCATGGCACTCACCTTCAAGCACATGTTCGAAAAGAAGGTGACCATGCAGTACCCCGAGGAGAAGAGCACCGACACCGATCACGGAGGCGGGCGCTGGAGCCTGAGTCCGCGCTGGCGCGGCACTCATCGCATGCTCACCGACGAACAGGGCCGCTCGAAGTGTGTGGCCTGCGGACTGTGTCCACAGATCTGTCCCGCCAACTGCATCAAGCTGGTTCCTGGAGAAGATGAGCAGGGAAACCGATATCCGCTGATTTACGAGATCGACGAGTTCCGCTGCATCTTCTGCGGCTACTGCCAGGAAGTATGTCCGGAAGAAGCCATCCACGTTGGCGTTCATTACGAGAACTCCGAATACACCCGGGGCCGCTTCGTCTACGATCTGGAGCGGCTCTCGTCTCAGACGCACTCTGTGTCTACCCTGTGGGATCCGACGGACCCCAAAGGTGAATAGATGACCGAGGTGGTCTTCTACATATTCGCCGGCGCCGCGGTGCTCTCAGCGGCGCTCTGTATCCTGCAAAGAAATCCGTTGTCCGCAGCGCTCTGGCTGGTCTCGACCATGTTTTCCCTGGCCGCCATCTACGTGCTGCTGAACGCCCAGTTCATAGCCGCCATTCAGGTGCTGGTCTATGCTGGCGCCATCATGGTGCTGTTCTTGTTTGTCATCATGCTCCTGAACCTGGGCCATGCCGAATCCGACCTTCGAGGGCCGTCGAGCATCGCCGCT
>DASPKB010000040.1:0-2759 GCA_035628315.1 Gemmatimonadales bacterium
ACGTCAATCAGTGGACCGTGGACTATGGGCCGCGGGGCCGCCAGGCGGTGCAGCTGCTGCTGGATCGCGCGCACGAAGCGGGACTGGTGCCGGATCGAGTGAAGGTGGAGTTTGTGGGGTAGCGAAGTCCACATTGACCCCGCTCAAACCACCTCCTACCTTCTGATTACCCTGAACCACCAACCGTGTGTCCCGCAGCTCCGGCGTGACCCTGCCCGAGATGAGGTGTTCGTGTGCCTGTGACCGATGAGCCAGTCACGCTGCTCGTGGTCGACGACGAAGAGCCGATTCGCAATGCATTGCGGCGATTCCTGGTCCAGCAAGGGTATGAGGTAGCCACCGCGGCAAGCGGGGAGGAGGCCCTCGCCATAATCCAACGGCAGCGCGTCACCGGCATGCTGCTCGACGTGAACATGCCGGGGATCAGCGGGGTAGATCTGGTACCTCAGATCATGGAGTTGGAGCCCGCCATGGCGCTCCTGATGCTGACCGCGGTGAATGACGCGACGAGTGCAGCTCTTTGTATGCAAAGGGGTGCCTACGACTACCTCGTCAAGCCGATCGATCTGGGCCACCTCAGCCGGGCCATCCACCACGCCCTCCAGCGCCGCCATACCCAGCTGGAAGGCCAGCAGATCAATCAATGGCTCAAGGAAGAAGTTGCAGCCCGTGTGGCCGAGCGGAAGCTGGAGCAGGCCAACCAGGAGCGAATCTCGGTGGCTACTCTCGAAGCCCTGGTGAACGCGCTGGAAGCCAAGGATCCCTACCTCCGGGGTCATTCCGCACGGGTCGCCGACCTCTCTGCCATGGTGGCCGCCCAGCTTGGCTGTACCGACGAGCAGATCGAGGCGGTGCGCACCGGTGGACGGCTGCACGACATCGGCAAAATCGGGATCCGGGAGGACGTGCTCAACAAGCAGGGTCCCCTTACCGAGTCCGAATACGACCACGTGAAGCAGCACGTCACTGTGGGATCCCAGATCCTTGCCCCACTGGTGCACCTGAAGGACGTTATCGGGTTCGTGCGTAGCCATCACGAGCGCTGGGACGGAAAGGGCTACCCCGACCGGCTGGAGGGCGAGGCCATCCCGATGGGAGCACGCATTATTGGCGCGGTCGAGATCTACGACGCGCTCACCACTGCTCGACCCTACCAGGAAAAGATGTCGGCTGAAGTAGCGGTGGAGCGGATGCGCGATCTCGTCGGAACGGTGATCGACCCGGCGGTGCACGCTGCACTGGCGGCCGCGGTGAGCCGCCGTCAGGCGCTGGTCTTTCTGGACGACGCCCGCGTCTGAACTCCACGGCATGCTGCCCCAGGCGCCGGCCCGGTTCGGCACCCAGGTCAACCTGTGAGGGATCTGGACCTGGTGCTGTTTGCGGCAGGGCTGCTGTTCGGTGCCGTACTCCTCGCAATTGTCACCTGGCTGTTCTACACTGCCTACCTCGATCGGGTTGAGCGCCGCCTAGCCCGTCGCAAGGGACTCTACCGCGAGCTGGTGGGCGAGCTGGCCACTCGCGATCGCGCGCTGTTATCACCGACCATCCATCAGATGAGCACGTTGTACGACCTCGACGCTCTCGAGGCGGTGCTCGAAGAGCAGGCGCGTAACTCGACCGGCAGACCTGAGTGGCTGCTCGAGGTCTACGACCAGCTCGGCCTGGTCGACAAGTACATCGACAAGCTGCGCACCGCCCGGAAGTGGCGGGACCGCGCCTTTGCAGCGGAGCTGCTGGGCCGGGTTGGGAGCGCCAAAGCCGTTCCGGCGCTGCTGGAGACCGTGCAGGCCACGCAAACCGAGGACGCCGACGTACGCGAGATCGCGCTGCGGGCTCTGGCCCGGATCGCGGATCCGCAGGCAGTGGGTCCGCTCATCAGCGCGCTGGCCGGCGCGGAGCCCTGGCTGGCACCCAGGATCGCAGACATTCTCGCCCGCCATGGAGAGGCCGCGGTCGAGCCACTGCTCGTCGTGCTTACCGAGGCCAGTAATCACACGGCGCGAGCCTGGGCCGCCAACGTGCTGGGAGAAGTGCGCGCCCAGCGGGCGTTCCCGCTGCTGGTCCGGAGCCTCGACGACCCGAGCGACGAAGTACGAGCCAAGAGCGCGGCGGCGCTGGGGCGGCTGGGCGACCGGCGGGCAGTGCCACCCCTCCTGGAGCGCCTGCTCTCCGATCCGGCGCCGTTCGTGCGGGTGCGCATCGTCTCCGCGCTGGCGCAGTTCGGCGGACCTGAAATCGTAGAGCGGATGGTGCGGGCCCTGGGTGATCCGGCGTGGTGGGTGCGGATGCGGGGGGTAGAAGCTCTGGAGCAGATCGGCCCGGTAGCTGAAGGCCCGCTTCTCATCGCGTTGAACGACACCGACCCCGAAATTCGAAAGCGCGCTGCAATATCCCTGGAACGGCTGGGTGTGCCCGGCGCGCTGCTGGAGAGAATCGGGCAAAACGAACGGGACGACGAGGCTCGGAGCACCCTGATTCGCCTGGCCGCCTCCGGCACTCGAGAGCTCGTGGCCGAGCTGCTCCAGCACCCGTTGGCCACGGTTCGAGGAATTGTCCTGGCTGCGGTGAGTCAGGCAGAACGGAACGACCTCGCGCCTGAAGTGCTGGACATCGCGTCGCGGGACGCCGACCCCGCCCTGCGCGCCCAGGCACTCGCGGCCCTCCAGCGCCTCCGGACCTCCCCACCCATGGCTCTCGCCGAAACGGCGGCCACCGATTCTGCCGCCGAGGTGCGAGTGGCGGTTGCCGGCCTCCTCGGA
>DASPKB010000041.1:0-5019 GCA_035628315.1 Gemmatimonadales bacterium
CACCGGTGGCAGTGGGTTTCTCCAACGGAGCAAACATCGCGGCTGCCCTGATGTTGCTTCACCCCGGCACCTTGAGTGGCGCGCTACTGCTTCGCGCCATGGTTCCACTGATACCCGAACCGCTGCCTGCTCTGGATGAGGTCAGGGTCCTGATTGCGGCCGGGCGCCACGATCCGATAGCGACCCCGGGGCAAACCCAGGCCCTGGCTGACTTACTTACCCGTGCGGGGGCTGACGTCAACGTGCACTGGAGCCAGGCCGGTCATAACCTCACGCCCGAAGATCTTCAGGCCGGGTCGCGGTGGATGGCTGAGCTCAGTACGGTTTTATAGTTGCCTGGTTCGGGATTTATTCTCTTACGCGGTCATTCGTCTTTCGCATTGGTACAAACGGCGGTTATTTCCTTCATCCGGGCGAGTGGCGTCGCCCTGCTTCCACCACCCGCCGGCCGAACGCCAACCGTGCCGGCACCTGCCGTTGAGGAACTATGTGATGCTTCCTGCAGCGATTGAACAGGAGCGACTCTTCGTGGCCGAGCGCCTCCTGTTCGAGATCGAACGTCGCCACGGCCTGCCGCACCCCGCTAATCGAGATATTCACCCAGTCATCGTCGACCGTTTTCTTACCGCGTACGTCCCCGAGCAGAGAGACGGCGAGCCCGCTCCCTCAGCAGTCGAGTTCGCCTTTGCGAGAAGCCTCACTGAGGCGCTTCAGGTCGTCCGGGGAGTGGTAAGCGAGACCGATACCGGATTTGGCGCCGCCCTCTACATCCACGACCTCGACACCGGCAACGGTGGACCTGCCGCCAGAGAATCGACTGCCGCCGGAACTGACTCTCGAGGTTGATTTTCACAACGAGTGTGTGAGGAGCCTCTCTGCTAGCAACTGCTGGCCGGCGAGGTTCCTCACCGCCTCGGTGTGGAGCCGCGCGTGGTGACAAAACGCGATTTCCTTGCCTTGGAAGACTGGAACACTGAGGATGTTGAGCGGCTGCTCACGCTGGCCGCTCGGGCCAAGCGGGGGGAATTGACCGGGGGTCTGGAGAAGCGGGTGCTGGGCCTAATGCTGCTCGAGGCTGGCGCCGGCAGGGCCGCCTTCGAGATCGCCATGCATCTGCACGGCGGAGCAGCAATACTGGTGGAGCCCGCCGGCTCCAAAGTAGAAGACGATTCACACCTCATCGACACCGCTCGTCTGCACGCCCGCTACTGTGACGCCCTGGCCGTTCAGGCCCGGACGCACACGGGTGACTGGCCGGTTGCCCGGCGGGATTTGCTCCTCAAAGACATCGCCCAGCGCTGCGAGAGACCGGTGATCAATGCCGGGTCTATCCGCCGCCACCCCTGCCATGCTCTAGCCGACGGCATGACGCTGCGCGAGCGCCTGGGGCATGTGGAAGGGAAGCGGTTCGTGCTCACCTGGAGCTGGACACCGGCACCCTACACCACGGCTATCCCGGTCAGTGCAGCGCTGGCCGCTGCTGCACTGGGCATGGAAATCGTGATCGCAAGACCGGACGGATACGAGCTCGATCCTGAGGATACCGCCCTGATCCGGAAGACAGCCCAGCAGAGCGCCGGGAAATTCGTCCACATCAGCGATGACCCGGACGATGCCCTGGTGGGAGCCGATGCGGTGTACGTGTCATCCTGGGGCTCGCTCAAGCTCTTTGACAAGATCGATCAGGAAAGGGAGATGCGCTCCACCCTGAACGATTGGCGGCTGACCCGCCCCCGCCTCCGGTCGAGTCGAGGCGGAAAGGCGGTAGTGCTGCACTCCTTCCCCGACCTGGGCCATAACGGAATGGACGATGCTGTTCTGGACAGCCCGAACTCGGCAGTTATGGATCAGGCCGAGAATCGGCTGCACGTGAAGCGCGCAGTGCTCCTTGAACTGCTGGCCCGTCGATGATCCGGCGCGGAACCGAGATTCAGCTGCTTCAGGATCTGGTAGCCATACCGTCGGTGAGCGGTACTGAAGCAGCCATAGCGGAACACGTGGAGCAGAAGGCACGTGCGTGGGGGATGGATGTTCTCCGTGACAAGCATGGGGTTCGCATAGAGCTTCGTGGCTGGGGCGTCGGACCCACTCTCGCTCTCGTCAGTCACCTCGACACCGTCCCCCCCGGGTCCGGCTGGACTCGCGACCCGTTCGATCCAGCATTGGAAGGCGACCGGCTGTACGGCCGTGGCTCGGGCGATGCCAAGGCGTCAGTGGCGGCGATGCTCTGTGCGGCAAAGGATGTGGTCGACAGCGGCGGGATGGATGCAGGGCGCCTGCTCCTGCTCTTCGGGCTCGGCGAGGAAACGCCGGATACCACGATGGGTGCCCTGGTCGAAGCGTCGGGAGAGATCACCGCTGCCGTAGTGGGCGAACCCACCAACCTGGCTATCGCAATCGCGCAGCGTGGACTGCTGATGGTGGACCTCGTGGCGCAGGGTGATCAGCGGCATGCCGGCTATGCCGCCGAGAATGGGTTCACCAATGCTGCGCTGGTACTGGCGCGGGACCTTCTCAAGCTGGATACGCTTTTCGACGCCCGATCCCACCCTCTGCTCGGCCGTGCCACGGCGACTCCGACTATGCTGGAATCGGGAGTGGGCCGGAACGTCACCCCACCCGTCGCACGTGCCGTACTCGATGTACGGAGCACTCCCGACTGGACTCACGAGGAGCTGGCGCAGCAGCTTCGCGAGGAGCTCAGCTCGGACGTCATCGTAACGTCTCGCCTCATGGTACCCTGCGAGACGCCGGCCGGCTCGCGGCTGTTGCAGACGCTCACTCGGCTGCGTCCGGAGGCAGCGCAGTACGGCAGCCCGACCTGTTCCGACTGGGTTTTTCTGCGGGAGTGTGATGCCGTAAAATGCGGTCCCGGCACGAGCCGGCGCTCGCACACTGCAGATGAGTATGTCGACGTTGCGGAGGTAAAAGCCGCGCGCAGCCTCTACGCCGAGCTGGTGCGCGCTTACATGGCGGGGCGCTGAGTTCTCGAAGCTAGACCGTAACGACGGTAAGCGCGTCACGCATCCCCGACGCGGAGGGCCAGCGGTCCTCCGGCTTCTTTGCCAGGGCTCTCGCCACGGCCAAAGCGATGTAAGCGGGAGTGTCGGTTCGAACTGAGCGCAGGTCGGGGGCTGGCTGAGTCAGGTGGAGCTGGAGAACTACCGCTTCGTTCGGGTGGGTAAATGGGGGGTGCCCGGCCACGCATTCGAAGAGCATGCAGCCAAGCGAATAGATGTCGGATCGGTGGTCGAGCTCTCGCACCGCGCTGATCTGCTCGGGGCTCATGTAGGACGAGGTGCCTACTGCTATACCTGAGCGAGTGAGCTGGTCGTTGGCCGACGCCGCCACCGCCCGGGCGATGCCGAAATCCAGCAGCACGGCTCCCCGCGACGAGAGCACTACGTTCGCCGGCTTCACGTCACGGTGAACGATGCCCCGGGAATGCGCGTGATCGAGTGCCTCGAGTATCTCACACATGACTCGGGTGGTTTCTCCGATCCCCAGCGGCACAGGGCTGTCCAGCCGCTCACGCAGCGTCAATCCCTCGATGTACTCCATGGCATAGTAAACCAGCCAGTCCTGCTCGCCGGAATCGAGGAGCTGCGCGATGTGGGGATGGTGGAGCTGGGAGGCTAGTCTGATTTCCCTCAGGAACCTGTCGGCTGCAACACTGACCAGCAGTTCTGGATGAAGGATCTTGAGCGCTACGGGCTGCCCGTTTGGATCGGCCGCCAGGAAAATACGCGCGTTCCCGCCCCGGCCGATCTCGCGCTCGACGCTGTATCGACCCGAAAATGCCTGTCGCACCAGCGCCAACATGTCGCGCCGAATGACCGGATCCTTGAGGGAACAGTATTCAATGGTTATTCCGCGGTCTCCGGGCACGCAAGCCGCTGGCTGCTTCGGCCTTGACCTTGAGAGGGGGGTGCGAGTAGAGTGCCTACCCCTTTGTACAGTCGTCGGATCTCCCGCAATGGGGTGTAGCTCAATTGGCAGAGCGCCCGGCTGTTAACCGGGAGGTTGCTGGTTCGACCCCAGCCGCCCCAGTCCTTGCTCCTAACCCAGCTTCTGGTAAGCCGCCAAGGTCAAAAACTCCGGGAATTCTTCCGCCGAGAACATCGAGTCCAGTAGCTGGGCTGCGGTGTTCAGCCGCTCCCGGTCCGTTCCTTCGTGCTCCAGGCGGCTGCGCTCCTCGCTCAGAATCTGACGGCAGCGATCGAGCGTGATCGGGTCACCCGACTCGGTTTTTGCCTGGTGCCGGATCCATTGCCACAGCTGGGAGCGGGCAATCTCCGCGGTTGCAGCGTCTTCCATGAGGTTGTTGATCGCCACTGCGCCGGAGCCGGCCAGCCACGCGGCCAGGTAGTGCAGCCCCACGCTGATGTTGTTTCTGAGACCCGCTTCTGTAATTCGCCCCCCAGGCACCCGGACGTCGAGTAACTGTTCCCGCCGAACGACCACGTCGTCACGCTGGCGGTCTTTCTGATGCGGCTTTCCTTGAAGTACGGTTCCGAACACCTCGGCTACGACCGGCACCAGGTCCGGATGCGCTACCCAGGCCCCATCGTACCCGGCTCGCGCCTCCCGGGTCTTGTCCTCCCGAACTCGGGTCAGCGCTGTCTTGTTGATTTCGGGGTCCCGCCGGCTGGGAATGAAGGCGGCCATGCCGCCGATGGCGTGCGCGCCCCGGCGATGGCAAGTCTTCACCAGCAATTCGGTGTACGCCTGCATGAATGGAACCGTCATGGTGAGCTGTGATCGGTCCGGGAGGACGAACTCGGGGCGGTCGCGGAAATTCTTGATGATGCTGAACAGGTAATCCCAGCGTCCCGCATTCAGTCCTGCAGCGTGATCCCGCAGCTCGTACAGGATCTCATCCATTTCATAAGCGGCAAGGATCGTCTCGATCAGGACGGTCGCCCGGATCGTCCCCCGCGGGATGCCCAGAGCATCCTGGGCCAGATCAAAGACCTCGTTCCAGAGCCGGGCCTCGAGGTGGTTCTCCAGCTTGGGGAG
>DASPKB010000042.1:0-6791 GCA_035628315.1 Gemmatimonadales bacterium
GCGAAAGCTCCAGAAGTCCGGCCTGTTCGGCGAGCTCAGGAGACGCCGGCACTACGTAAAGCCCAGTGAGGCTCGCGCCATCAAGAGCGCCGCGGCGTTGCGGCGCAAGCGGAAGAAAAAGGTTCCCACGGAGAATACCTGGTAGTTCCCAGCCATCCGTGGCAGGAGACATCGGTCCGGAGCCAGTCGGCTCCGGATTTGTGTTTTCAGGAATCAGGCCTTCTCAATATCCGTCCGTAGCCGCAGGAGAGCATCTTCGGTTGCCACCAGCTCGCCGCGCGCTTCGTTGAGCTGCTGCTGCTGGGTCTGGACGAAGCGACGGTAGGGTCCGATTGCCTCGTTGATTCTGGCCGTGGACTGCTCCAGTTCCAGGTGAACCTGCCGGGTCAGAGCATCCTTCAGGTGGGTGCGAAGCTGACCAATCCGGTCCTGGAAGTCTCGCTGGGCTTGCCGCCGCTTTCGGGGAAGAACATAGAAGCCGCCAACCGCCAGCGCGGTCGCCAGGAGAATGCCGGTTACGTCGGCAGCGGCTCCCGTTACCACCGTCGCCACAAAGGTTCCCAGTCCGATTGCTCCAGCCTCAGCCAGGGCGGTGGTAGCAAAGGCTCCCTGGATATCGTTGGCGATCGCCCGGGATTCGGCTTCACGGTTATAGCTGCCCACTACTTCGCGCGAGACCCGCCCTATAGAGTTGAGCAAGGCCTGGCGATTGTAGCTGAAGGTCGGTCCCACGTCGCCGATCATCCCTTCGTGGTGCCGGGTGAGCTGCCGCCGCTCGATGTACACGCTGATGTCCTGCCAAAGCTTGTGGTTGCGCTCCACAATCCAGTCTATCACCCGCCCGACTTCTTCCTCCGTGTGGGCGGGGGTGTCCCCGATGACTTCCCGCTCGAACGCCCGTTTCAACCCCTCGCTGTCCATAAGACTCTTGATACGGCCGATGCGGATAGTCTCCTCGAAGAACCGCAGCCCGCGCCGCTCCATATCGCCCAGGAGTACATCGAGCCGGGCGAGTCGAGGCTCGAAGTCGCGCAACATTTCCTGATGATAGAGGGCGAGCTGCTGGTCGATGTTCTGCAGCGCTTCCACATCCTGGGCCAGGAGTTTGAGCCGTTCAAACGTGGCATCCTTGTACTTGGAGGCCAGCCGCAGCCCAACGTTGAGGGGATTCAGGAGCTTGAGGCGAACCCGCTCCTGCTGATCGAGGGTATTGAGCAGGTAGTCCTCGACCGCGCTGAATCCGCTCTGTTCCCAGAGCTCCTCGTCCGGCTGGGGTGCACCACCGTCGTGCGCCGCACCCCGTGCCTCCATCGCCTGCCGGGCCGAAACCGCGAAGATCCGGGGAGTCTCTCCCAGGAGCGCCGCTGCATTGTTGCCGACGTAGCGGGTGACCTCCTCCCGCTCTTCTGCCCGGCTGAGGATGTCCACCTTGTTGATGATGAATACGATCTTCTTGCCCCATTCGCGTATCTGCTCCAGGAACGCGCGTTCACTCTCCGTAAACGGCCGGTCCGCGGAGGTGACGAAGAGGACCAGGTCGGAGCGGGGCACGAAGTCACGGGTGAGCTCCTCGTGGCGACGGATGATCGCATTCGTTCCCGGCGTATCCACTATGCTGATCTCGCGAAGCACGTCAGCGGGGTGAGTGCGCTCGAGCAGATAAGCTTCCCGGAGCTGATCGGATACTTCTGGAGCGTGACGGAGCACGTTGATGCGATCGGTGGTTGGCGTCACGCCTTCGGGTAGCACCCGCTCACCGAGCAGCGCGTTGATGAAGCTGGATTTGCCGGAGTTGAATTCCCCGGCGATCACGAGCAGGAAGAGCCCGGTGAGCTGCTCCCGGGCCTCATTGAAACGACGCAGGTCGTCTGGGGCTACATCGGTGCCAAAGCGCTCGAGAGCCGTGGCGAGCCGCTCCAAAAGCTCCTGTTCCCGGGCCCGCAGCTCCTGTTCACGTTTGGAAAGAATGCCCCTGCGGGCCAGCAGCTTACCAATCACCACGACCCCCGTTCCTGAGCTCTAAGGCCACTCCCAGGCACAATGGTGCAGTGTGGTTGCCCTGGGGGTAAGACCTCACCCGGTGCGTTTCAGGTAATTGGCCACTGACTTTAAATCGGCAAAGAATTCCTGCCGCGCCTCGTCTCGCGCGTCGCTGGGGGCGCGGAGAACGGCGGAGGGATGGACGGTTGCGATCACGGCAGCGGGAAACTCACCAGTCACCGGTTTCCCCCGATGTTGGGTGACCCGGAACTGCTTTCCGAGCAGAGCTTGTGCAGCGGTAGCGCCGAGCGCAACTATGACTCGCGGATTTACCAACCTGATCTCTTCCTGGAGCCATGGATTGCAGGCGCGGACCTCACCGGCGCTCGGCTTCTTGTGCAGCCGCCGCCCTCTCTCGATTACCACGAACTTGAAATGCTTGACCGAGTTGGTGACATACACCTGGCTGCGGTCGATCCCGGCCTGCTCCAATCCCATATCCAGCAGCCGCCCTGCCGGACCCACGAAGGGATGCCCCTGCCGGTCCTCCTGATCGCCGGGCTGTTCACCCACCAGCATTACTTCGGCGGAGCGGGGGCCTTCTCCAAACACGGTCTGGGTAGCATTGACCCACAGGTCACAACCGCGACACCCGGCGGCGGCCTCACGCAGCCGCGGCAGTGTTGGGTTCGGCGGAATGAAGTCAGCGGCCGAACCGGTGGACAGTGGACTCGTCCCACGCTCCTGGCTCATGGGGTGATGCTAAGAAGTTGGCGCTGCCAGTGAAGTGGCGCGGGTCACTAGCGGAGGTGAACGAGGCTACGTATGATAGACACGGCAAGTGTTTCCAGGCTCGCCATCCCACATACAATCGAGCCACTCGGCAGCAGGGTATGCTCCTTGCGCTTTCAAGGAGAGCATCGCGCAACATCATGCGCGCACTCCCGTTCATCGCCGCCGAGAGGAGCCCTGTAGGCTCCGGCGGGCAGGCTCTGTACGGTCAGCTTACCGGCGGTTCAATGAAAAAGACCTCGAGCAGGCTAATTCTGGCACTCGTTCCCTCCCTGTACGTGGCGTTGAGCCTCCAGGGTTGTGGCGTCTCCACCGCGTCCGTGGACCTCACCCCGGGCCCCGAGCCGGTTGAGCTGACTATCACTCCCACCGTCATTCATCCCGGTGGCTCGGCGCAGGTCAAAGTGGTAAGTCCCTCCGCCGACAGTATCAGCATCGAGTCCCTGAATGGCCTCGACCGATACTGGGAAACCGGCTCGAACCTCACGGCGCGAATCGACAGCGACTTCGGGGACACCATTCCGGGCAGCCAGTTCGCCGTGCGCGAGCACGGGCGGCTGTTTGATATGCTCAAGAAGCCGATGAAGGTTGTGGTCTGCCGAAAGAGCAGCTGCCGTGAGTACTACCATGAAATTCCAGTGCAGCTTCCCGAACGAAACGAGCGTTCTGTCGCGGTGACCGGCGGCTGGAGCACCGCATTCACCAAGCGCGCCGTAACCGGCCGGGATAAATCGGTGCTCCTCAAAGAGGCGCTGAGCCACACTGTCTGGAACGTTCAGGCGGAGCTCGCTACCGGGAAGTTGAGCGCCCGGCTCCACGGATTCTATGGTACGGATGAGCGCGGTGCGTCCCTCGATCTATCCCGGGAAATCAAGCGGGTGGGTGAGGGCATGAGCTACGGGATTGCCATGCGGGTAGCTGCAACCCACACCGAATGGCTGCCCACCGAGCGAAACGCTGCCCTGACCCAGGGCACCGCCTATCGGGCCAGCATCGGACCCAGCATCATGATTAAGGGTCTGACAGCCAGCTCCCAACTCGGGATCTACACCGACGGTCATGCCACCCTTCAGGAAGTGAGCACTTTCGTGTCGCTGAACGGCGGGCTGACCGAGGTGCGCAACCCGGTGACAGTGACCCTGGAAAAGACCTTTGCTTTTGGGGGGGAGCCTATGATCCCCCGCAGGCGCGACCAGCTGGAGCGTCTGACCCTGGGCCTGGACCTGGTTCGGAACTTCGCCTTGAGACTGGGGATGACCACCCATCGAAGCGCCTGGCCAACCCAGGACCGGAGCAGCGATCTGAGGGCGAGTGAGGTCTACTATACTTTGGGCGGGCAGTACACCATAAGCTGGTGAGGCGTCGGCAGTTAGCGCAATAACCGGGAACCGGACGGCTCCCGGGGGCGGGCCGAAGCACAAAGCGCTTCGGCCCTTTTCGCGTCGGCGTGTGCCCTGCGACCCGGCACGCGTCTCAGGCAGTATGTATAGAGACTCCGGAAGACAGCCATGAGCTTCGCCAAAATCGGCTCCGGGCGGGGAACCGGCCGGGTTCGCCGGATGTTAGCTGTCACAGAGACTGTCGATCCGGACGCTCAGCGCACACTACTGAGGATGGGAGCGAAAAGTGGCAGGTACCAAGAAGACACGCCGGCGTTCGGGTCGTCCCGCCGCCCTGGCCCGGGCGGTGGACGAAGGCCGGGAAAGCCTGGACTTCTACCTGAAGGAGATCAGCCGGATCCCTCTGCTTACGGTTGAAGAGGAGACGGCACTGGCGCGGCGCGCGTTCCGGGGCGACTTGGAAGCACAGGAGCGCCTGGCCCGGCATAACGTGCGTTTCGTGGTCTCCGTGGCGAAGAAGTTCCAGAATCGGGGAGTCCCGCTCATGGACCTCATCGGTGAGGGGAACGTCGGCCTCATGACGGCTGCCCGCAAGTTCGATCCGGACCGAGGGGTGAAGTTCATCTCCTATGCGGTGTGGTGGATTCGGCAGGCAATCCAGGCCGCCATCGCCCGGCACGGGCGGCCGGTGCGGCTGCCGCTCAACCGCACGGCGGATCTTACCCGGCTGGGTCGGGTGACGACGCTGCTGACCGAGAAGCTGGGCCGGGTCCCGACGACCGAGGAGCTGGTCTCGGCAACCGGGCTCACCCCCGAGGCGGTGCGTTCACTGGGAGCGCTCCACATCGAGGCCCTCCGGCTGGATCAGCCGGTCAGGGAAGGCGAGGACCGGGGGCGGCTGGAACGTTTCGTCCCGCTTACCCAGGATGGTACCGATGCCTCCACCCTGGCCAGCAGCCGGACCCAGGATCTGGAGAACGCGCTGGCTGCGCTCCCCTCGCGGGACGCTAAGGTGCTCCGGCTCTATTTCGGGCTGGATGACGGCAACAGCCGGACCCTCGAGGAGATCGGCCGGATGATGGGCGTAACGCGGGAGCGGATCCGCCAGCTACGGGACCGCGCGCTCCGGCAGTTGCGCGAGGAACACGGCGACAAGCTGAAGGAGCTCGCCGCGTAAAAGGGAGCTTGCCGCACAGTCGAAAGCCCTGCCGGTTTCCGGCGGGGCTTTTCATATTGCCCGTTTCAGAACTGCAGGATCTTCTGGACAGCACGATTCAGTTGAGCTGCTTCCGGCAAAACACCCTGCGCGAGCCCCGCTGACCCGCCACCGCGACCTCCAGTTTCAGCCAACGCGGCTTTCACCAGCTTGCCTGCATCTACACCCGAGTCCTTCGAGGCTGTTACGAGTACCGCGGGAGGCTGCCTGGTGGCACCGATGAAGATGGCCATGGGCATGGCGGCAACCGCCTGACCCAGTCCCTTCAGCCGCTCCAGAGGTCCGGTTTCTTCGCGACAGAGGACTCGCCGGATTCCGTCGGCCCCAGGATCGGTCGCGAAGTAAAGCTCGCCGGCCTTGAGGCGATTCAGCTCGCTCTGGCTGTCCTGCACCTCGGTTCGAAGATGTTTCAGCTCGGCGCGCATTCCCAGGATGATCTGTGGCAGGTCGGCGGCTGAGGCAGTGAGCTCTGCTGCCATTCGGGTCAGAAGGTTGTAGTCCGCCCGTGCGTGCCGGATGGCCCTCCCGCCGCATACAAACTCCAGACGCACCCCACTCCGGAGCCGCTCCACCTTCCGGATGAGGACCGGGCCAATCTCGCCAGTGGCTCGGACGTGAGTCCCGCCGCAGGCGCTCCGGTCCAGATCCCGGATGGCGACGATCCGAAGCGTGCCCTCTCGAGCGGATGCTTTTCGTAGGCCTCCGGCCGACGCTGCGTGCTCGAACCGGATTTCCACCGGCCGGTTCTCGGTGACAACCTCGTTGGCCCTGAGCTCAACCCTGGTGATATCCTCGGTGCTGAGCAGCCCCCCATCGAGGTCCACCGTTGCGGCTTCAGCGCCGAAGTGCACGCTCAAAGTCTGCCGGCCCAGCATCTCCTCGATGACTGCGGAAAGCAGGTGCTGCCCGGTATGCTGCTGCATATGGTCAAACCGGCGAGGCCAATCAATTCGGCCAATAACCCGGCTTTGACGCAGCGGCTCCGCCAATAGATGCGCGATCCGCTCACCCTCGTCCACGACGTCCAATACCCTTACCCCGTCCAGTTCACCAGTATCGAACGGCTGACCTCCGGACGTGGGGTAGAATGCGGTTTGGTCGAGATAAACTCGTTTGCCCTCGTCGGCGAGATCGCTGACGAGTGCGTCGAAGCTGCTCCGGTAGGAATCGGTGTAGTACAGCCGGTGAGTCACGGGAACCCGGGGCCTCTGAAAGGGGTTAGCCGTATGCCAAGTACACAACCTGAAACCTAGGGGGATTGGTGAGGACTCAGAAGAAAGATCCAGCCGAGCTGAGGCAGAAGCTCACGCCACTGCAGTACAAGGTGACTCAGGAGGAGGGAACCGAGCCGCCGTTCCGCAATGAATACTGGGACCACAAGGAGGCGGGGATCTACGTCGATGTAGTCTCAGGCGAGCCTCTTTTCAGCTCGCTCGACAAGTTCGATTCAGGGACCGGCTGGC
>DASPKB010000043.1:0-3473 GCA_035628315.1 Gemmatimonadales bacterium
CTCGAGCAGGAGGGCCGGCGTTCAACGGTACGACTCGGGTCGAGCGGGCCAGCGACCATGATGCCGTCCGACACTGACGTGAGCTGGTGGCCCGACACTGGCTGGGTGGATCTGCGTCGGTCCGATCTGCCCGCGCCTCTCTGGCTCAAAGAGAACCCGAACAACCATTACTGGTTCGAGTACCTCCCCCACAGCCGCATCGTGTACCTGCAGTTCAACAAGGTGGGCAACAAGGAAGACGAGAGCCTTGCCGATTTTTCCCAGCGGCTCCTGACATTCCTCGATACGGCTGATGTGAGACGATTAGCGTTGGACCTCCGGCTGAACCGCGGGGGCAACGGCTCGCTCAACCGGCCGCTCCTCTTGAGCTTGATCAAGGCACGGAAGCTGGACCGGCCGGGGTCGCTCTTCGTTCTCATCGGCCGCAGCACGTTTTCGGCAGCCCAGTTTCTGGTGAACGAGCTGGAGCAGTACACCGACGCCGTCTTCGTGGGCGAGCCGAGCGCCGGAAAGGCTAATCACTACAGCGACTCGCGCAGGATTACCCTGCCCAATAGCGGTATTACGGTCAGAGTATCCACTCTCTGGTGGCAGGAAGACCCCCGGGATACCCGGCAGTGGAAGGCTCCTCAGGTGGCAGCCGAGCTCGGCACGACAGAATACCGCAATAACGTCGATCCGGCGTTGCAGGCAGTCCAGGCGTATCAGCCCGAGCCTCCAGTGGCGGAACAGATGACCCGGGCGCTCGAGACAGGCAGCATCTCCGACGCCGTACGGCGCTACCGAGCATTTCGAGCCGATCCCCGCCACCGTTATGCCGAAACGGAAGAGCAGCTCAATGGCCTGGGCTACAGTCTGCTGGCGCAGAAACGACTGGATCAGGCCATCGAAATCTTCAAGCTCGCCGTGGCGGAGTATCCGCGATCATCGAACGCTTACGACAGTCTGGGAGAGGCATACATGCTGGCGGGGCAGCGGGACCTTGCGGTGGCGAATTATCGCAAGTCGCTGGTGCTGGATCCGAAGAATGCAAACGCCCGAGCCAAACTGGAGCAGCTCGGGCGCTGAGTGTTATGGGCTGGGCTATGCTGCCATACGCTCCTGTTCCCGGGCGCTGTGCCGCAGGGAGAGTCCCACCGCAGTGACCAGGGTGGTCACGATTACCAGGAGAGAGAGCAGGGTAGGAACGTGCACCCATGCGCTCAGGGTCATCTTGAGTCCGACAAAGACCAGAATGAAGGCCACTCCAGGCTTCAAGTACACGAACTTGTCCAGCATGCTCGCCAGCACAAAGAACAGCGCGCGGAGTCCAAGAATTGCAAAGATGTTGGAGCTGTAAACCAGAAAGGGATCTCGGGTGATGGCAAAGATCGCGGGAATGCTGTCGATCGCAAACACGAGATCCGACCACTCGACCACCAGCAGCACCAGAAGAAGCGGAGTGGCCAGCCGCTTTCCCGTGACCGTGTGGGTGAAGAATTTGGTTCCGTCGTAGGAGTTGCTGAACGGCAGGAAGCGGCGGGCCAGCCGCACCACCGGATTTTGCTCCAGATCTACCACTTCATCTTTCTGAGTGAACATCCTGATTCCGGTCACGATCAGAATGCCGCCGAACAGATAGATGATCCAATTGAAGCGCTCGAGCAGGAGTGCGCCCAGCCCGATCATGATGAGGCGCATGACTATCGCGCCGAGAATTCCCCACTTGAGCACCTTGGGCTGGGCATCGGCCCGGACCCCGAAGTAGGAAAAGATCAGTAGGAAAACGAAGAGATTGTCGACGCTGAGCGACAGCTCGATCAGATAGCCGGTGTAATACTCCAGGCCTGCCTGGGTGCCCTCGCGCCACAGGACGAACAGCCCGAAGAGAAGGGCTATGGTGATGAGACCGCCGCTCCAGCTCACCGCCTCCTTGAAGGTGAGCACGTGGGAGCGGCGGTTCAGGACCCCCAGGTCGAGAATCAGGAGCCCTACCACCAGCCCGGTAAAGCCCAGCCAAACCGCCAGATCGTGGTGGCCCACTTAGCGGCCCGCTGCCATGGCCTCGAGCCGGGCGACGCGCTCCGCCGTAGGCGGATGGGTGCTGAACAGCTTGGCTACTCCGCCACCGTGGTACGCTAGAGGGTTGACCTGAGCCAGCGGCGCGGCTGCCGGAGCCACCTGCATTGGGATCCGGTGAGCCAGTGAATCCAGCCGGGTCAGCGCCCGAGCCAGCGGCAGGGGACGGCCAAGGATCAGCGCACCCACCCGGTCGGCCTCGAACTCGCGCTGCCGGGACACGGCGAACTGAATCAGCATAGCCCCGATCGGAGCCAGCAGTATCAGCGCCAGCTGCGCAAAGGGGTGACCTCCCTCGTCGTCCTGTCCGCCGCCGAACATCAGCAGATAGGGCAGGTTGCTGAGCGCACCGGCAATTCCTGCCGCGACGGTCGAGATCAGCATGTCCCGGTTCTTGATGTGGGCCAGCTCGTGCGCGATGACGGCCTCGAGCTCCTCCTGGGGCATGTACTTGAGTATGCCGGTGGTCACCGCGACCACAGCGTGGTCGGGGTTTCTCCCGGTAGCGAAGGCGTTCGGCTGCTCGTGCGGCGCCACCGCGACGACCGGCATCGGGAGCCCGGCCTTTTGCCGGAGGCGGTCCACCATGCTGTACAGCTCCGGCGCCTCCTGAGCGGAGACTACCTGAGCGCGATACATCTTCAGGACCAGACGGTCCGAGAAGAAGTACATGATGAAGTTGAACACACTGCCGATGACGAGTGCGGCGATCAGACCGCTGCTGCCCCCGATCAGCTGACCCGCCAGGACAAACAGTCCCAGCAGCCCGGCCATCAGCACGAAGGTCTTGACGTTGTTCATATCTCCCTCTGGTGGGGTCTAATAAAAAGAGCGAGACCCCGTCCGCTCCGCTTTCGCGTTGGACGAAGGTCTCGCTCTAAGGCTTCCTGCAGCCTTCCGAATGAACCGTGCTCGCCCCTGGCGAACAGTCCTGACGATTCAATCGTCCGCCGAACGGCGGATAAGCTACTCCCCTTCTTAGCGCGGATGAATCTACCCTGGCCGGGTGCTATCGTCAACGGGCTGATTAGGTTGCGTCAGGCCGGCAGAGCTGTTCAATGAGCCGCTCAAGACCCGGACACATCCGACAGGAGGTAGACATGGCTAAGGCAGGAAGTGGTATGGGGACCCATAAAGAAGGCCGCCAGCAGCGGACCCGTCAGGCGAAGCAGGCCGGTGCCAAGGCACGCGGCGGCAAAAAGCAAAGCTCAAAGAAGGCAGTCGAAAAGACACTTCGCCGCCGGGGAAAGACCCGGAAGCACGTCAGCGAGGATCGATAGTACTGCTTGACGAACAGAGTTTCGCGGGCAACCATTGGGCATACTCCACTCCCGCAGATACGGTTGCCCCGCACACCGGGGCCGTGCTCCGCAAGTGCCGATCTCGACTACTCGGCCTCAAAACTCTGAGGTTTT
>DASPKB010000044.1:0-4546 GCA_035628315.1 Gemmatimonadales bacterium
TAGAGCTGGTGCGGATCGGCCGTCGTAGACGGTGACCCTTTCAGCCGAAATTCCATTCCTTACTCCCTGAATCAAAGCGCGACAACCCGAAATGTGCGCTCTCGAAGGCGAGTGCGTAATCTGGACCCAGAGTTTGCGAGGACGTCCGACCACGAGCCAGGCCGGTCATTTCCGGAGCGACTCCTGCCAACCTGAAAATGTGCGATATTCGGACGACAGCTGACCGGACACGCCCGTTTTGAGCTGGTCTGAAATTTTTTTGAAGATGGCGGCTGAGATGAGCTCCCTGTCCACCGTGATTCTGTTCCTGACCGGAATCGGCTTCCTCGGATTCGGCGCAGCGGCGGTTATCGTACCCGCCCGCCTGGCGGCGCTCACCGGGCTGGTGCTGCCCACTCCAACCGCGCGGGCGGATTTCAGCGCAACCTATGGTGGGTTCCAGATCGGATTCGGGGTGTTTCTCGTAGCCTGCACCCAAACGGAGGGCTGGATCGAGCCGGGCTTGTGGGCCGCGGTGGCAGCGCTGGCGGGTTTCGGGCTGTTCCGGGTTCTGGGAATTCTGCGTGAAGGCGCGAGAGTCCAGTCGGCAATCTGGATCGCACTGGCTCTGGAAGTGGCCGGCACCGCCCTCAACCTCCTGGCTCTCCAGCAATTACCATAGCTCGAATGGACGCAGGATCGCGATGATCGCTCGTATCTGGCATGGCCGAACTCGCGCCCGCGACTACGACGCATACTGGACCTTCCTGCACGAGCGGGCGATTCCGGACTATCGCGCCATACCGGGCAATATCGGCGTGCGCCTCTTCCGAAGACTGGACGGCGAGCAGGCCCACTTCCTTACGCTGAGCTATTGGACTTCTCTCGAAGCTATCCACGCCTTTGCCGGAACCGACATCTCGGTAGCGAAATACTATCCGGAAGATCGTGAGTATCTGCTCGAGTTCGAGCCTGCCGTGGAGCACTACGAGGTCACCCCGTCGGATGCTCTGACGTGAGCCGTAATAACGTGATCCGGGCTGGTGCAGTTCTCCTGTTTTTGGTCCTGTGCCATAACCCTCCGGGTACCCTGCTCGCCCAGAGCGGCTATGCGGCCACTACCATGGCCGGCCTCAGCAACGGGGGACGCAACCCGGAAAAGCCCTACGCCGCAGCGGGTGACCGCGCCTATCTCATCGGCACCCAGGACGGAAACTTTCCCGACATCGGCGACCACGTGCCCGGCGAGATGGGCGGCCTCTGGGTTCACCCTATCAAGCTGATCGACGGCTTCTGGGTCACGCTGGCGGACAGCTCCACCGGCCAGGTTGCGCGACTCCGAAAAAGCCGCGAGTTCATCAACTATCCCTATGGCAATCGGTTCCGATACGGGCCGGTGTTGGACAGCCTGGAGGTGGAGCGCTTCCAGTTCAGCCCGGATGGTCACCCTGGAGTCGTCGTTCAGTACATCCTTACCAACCGCGCCGCCCGTGCGAGACGCGTCGGTTTCCATCTCTCCGTCAAATCCGATCTCCTTCCGGTGTGGTACTCTGACAAGCTCGGCATCGTGGATGCTCCGGACACGGTTACCTGGGACGCGGCTGCTGGGCGGTTCGTTGCCCGTGACACTCGCCACCCCTGGTTCGCAGTGTGGGGAGCACCCGACATCCCCGGGCAGCCGATTCGCCCTGAGCCGGCTGCGACACAGGGGCAGGGCGTCGCCTCCGCGGCCGGTTACCGCATCGAGATCCCCGCTGGCGGCGTCTCGTCCTTAACCCTGGTGTTCGCCGGCTCCGCTTCGGCCCAAGCCCAGGCCGAGAGCGCATACGCCTACATCGCCCAACACCAGGAGTCCCTGCTCGCCCAGAAGAAGGCCCGCTATGCGGCACTGCTGGAGCGCTCGAGGATCCGCATCCCTGACCAGCGGCTTCAGGAGGTCTACAACTGGGTCAAGGTCAATACCGAGTGGCTGGTGCGAGACGTGCCCGGTATGGCCTACGGCCTGAGTGCCGCGCTGCCGGAGTACCCCTGGTGGTTCGGCACCGAGACCTACTCCCTCCAGGCGCTCCTGGCCGCTGGTAACGCCGAGCTGGCCAGGCAGACCCTTCGTCTGCTGCGCGACCAGTCAGTCAAGGCGAACGGCAACGGCCGCATCATCCACGAGGTCACTACCAACGGCGGCGTCTCCAACCCGGGAAATACCCAGGAAACGGCGCAGTTCATCCTGACCGCAGCCCGGGTCTACGATTGGACCGGTGACTCAGCCTTTGCCCGGGACATGTACCCGGCCATGCGGCAGGGACTTCGCTGGCTGCTCACCGATATGGATCAGAACCGGAACCTCTTTCCCGAAGGCTACGGGATCATGGAGGTGACCGGCCTCAATGCCGAGCTGATCGACGTTGCGGTGTACACCCAGCAGGCGCTCGCCCGCACCGCGGCGGTCGCGGAGATTCTGGGCGAGTCAGGTGATGCGGCTCGCTACCGTAAACAGGCGGCGCAGCTCGCCGCAAGAATCGAGGACCGCTTCTGGATCGAGGAGGAGACTTCATACGCCGACTTCTATGGCACGCGGGCCCAGGCCGTCAGCGTAGCCGAAGGTGCCGCCCGGCAGCTCGGCCTCAAGGGGGAGGACAAACTCACGCCGCGGGAACGGGAGCTCATCCGGTACTATCGTCAGCTCAAGGAGAGATTCGCCGCGATGCCCGACAGCAGCCGAGGCTGGCTCACCAACAAGAACTGGGTGATCGCGACCCCGATGGAGACCGGCATCGCTCCGCGGGAGAGAGCCATACGCGCATTGGACAAGATCCGGCGGGAGAACGTGGGCGAGCACGGGCCCTTCCTCTCAGCCACCGAACGGCTGGCGATGATGACCATCTCCACCGGGGTTCAGGCGGTAGCGGAGGGCAACTACGGCCGAACCGACGAGGCGCTCTGGTACATCGACCGGATCGTCCGGACCTTCAACCGCACCGTCCCGGGATCGATCTCCGAGATGATGCCGGACTGGGGCAGCTTCACCATCGCCTGGACCGCTTACGGAGTCGTAATCCCGCTGGTCGAGCACGTCTTCGGAATTCAGCCGGATGCCGGAACCAGGACGGTCACTTTCCAGCCCCACCTGCCGAGTGGCTGGGAGGACATGAGCATCGAGGATGTGCCGGTGGGATCCAACCTGATCTCCTTCCGGCGAGCCAAAACCGCTCGAGGAGTGGAGTACACCGTCGAAGCCACGGAGGGCGGCTGGACCTTCGTACTCAAGGAAAAGTCGGCGGCCGGCATGCGCTATTACCTGAATGGCAAAGCAGTTTCCATCCCAGCTGGGGGCCTCCGCATGAGCGGCCACAGGAATCAGGTGTTGGTTATTCCGCGCTAGCCAAGATCAGAGGTTGCCGATCGCGCCAAGGCCGCGCATTGTGAGAACCACGTCCCCTCAAGTTCAGGCGCAGCTCATGAACACTGTACTCCAGGCAGTCGCAGCCGACGAGGCGGAAATCCGCCGGGTAGCCGACGAGTTGTTTATCACGACCGATCTCAAGGATTGGGTGGCCGCGCGTGCGCTCTTCGTGGACGGAACCATCGAGGTGGACATGAGCTCCCTCGACGGGGGCGGTCCGGTCGAACTCACCGCCGACCAGCTGATCGATGGCTTCCGGGCCGGCCTGCACGCCGGCAAGGCGAGTCATCATCTGGCGGCCAATTACCGCATCGAGGTGGATGGCGATCAGGCGGAGCTCTGGGCCCACGGATACTCCTGGAACCGGGTGGCCGCCCTTGGACCGAACGACATGTGGGAGACCTGGGGCAATTACCGGCTGAGCTTTCGCCGCACGAGCACCGGCTGGCGCCTGAGCGGGTTTCGCTACTACTCCAAGCTGACCCGGGGGAACGATGCAGTCCGCACCCACGCCTGGTAATTCTGAGCCGGCGCTGGAACAGCGGATCGTCGGGTTCCGGCAGGATGAGGCTCTGGAGTGGGTTGCGGACTTGGCGTGCGGCCACTCGCAGCACGTCCGGAACACGCCCCCCTGGCGGGAGCACCCGTGGGTACTGACGCGGGAGGGCCGCGCCGGGCGCCTGGGCACTCATTTGCTATGCCGCTTATGCGGAGGATCGGGTTGATGAAGACAACGGAGGCACTATGCAGGCGCTAAGTCGGCGCATCTCGATATTGGCTTTCGCTCTCGGCGCGGCCGCGTGCGGGGACGACGATAGCTTCAGTCCAACGGTGGAAACGGTCGCGGGCTCCTACACGGCCACGACTTTCACCCTAAGTAGTGTGGTGGGTGAGATCAACCTGCTGTCGGGAGGAGCAACGGTCACCATGGATCTCGCCACCGATGGCACGACCACCGGGCGGCTGTTCGTGCCGGACGTCGGCACCGGCGGCAGCGATCTGGAGGAGGACCTGGCGGGGACCTGGAGTCTCACCGACAGCACCGTCACCTTCGACCAATCTGAGGCCACGTTCATCCCCCAGATCGACTTCACCGCCAGCCCAAACCGTCTCACGGGCGAGGGAACCTTCAGCGGGGGAACCCTCCGGCTGGTGCTCACAAAAGAG
>DASPKB010000045.1:0-4459 GCA_035628315.1 Gemmatimonadales bacterium
GCGCTGCTCTGCTGGTGCTCGACACACCGGCGGTCCAGCGCCTCCGCTACATCCGGCAAGTCGGGCACAGCTTCCTGGTTTATCCCGGCGCTACTCACACCCGCTTCGAGCACGCCCTCGGCGCCTACCATCTAACCCGCAGAGCTCTTACCGCACTCGATGAATTGGGCGAGCTGCGGCCCATTCCAGCGGAGGACTGCCAGGCAGTCCGCATGGCGGCGCTGCTGCACGATGTCGGCCATTATCCCTTTTCCCATGCCTTGGAGGAAGCCGGCTTCCCCTCACATGAGGCACTGGGGGTTGCCAAGCTTACCGAGGGAGAGCTGGGAGACCTGCTGCTTGAGATCGGCGGACCCGAATTCCCCGGAAAGGTGGGAGAGCTGATCCGCAGCATCAGTCCAAGCCCGCTACAGGGACTGATCTCCGGATCGATCGACCTCGACAAAGTCGATTACTTGAGCCGGGACGCGAGGATGTGCGGCGTTCCTTACGGCACCGTGGACGTCGACCGCCTGCTCTCTTCCCTTACCCTGGTCGAGATCCAGCCGGGGCAGTACGAGGTAGGGGTGCAGGAGAAAGGCGTGAGCGCGTTGGAGTCGCTCCTATTTGCCAAATACCAGATGTACCGGAATGTCTACTGGCACCATGCGGTGCGCTCTGCCACCTGCATGTTCAAGCGCGCCGTGCGGGGCGCCGTCCGCCGTGGTACAGTTACTCCGGAAGTGATCGCTGACAGTACCGATGACGGGCTGATGGAGTTGCTGATCCGGCAGGACCGCAACCGGCTCGCCGCCTGTATTCGCGCCCGCCGGCTTCACAAGCGCGCGCTCGACCTGCCCGCGAGCGAGGTTCCCCGAGACGTGCAGCCGTGGATTGCTACTGATCCCGACCTGCTGGAGCGTTTCGAGGATGCCGTCGCGGCCCAGACTGGCCTCGAAGCCGGTGACGTGTTCGTCGACTTCCCTGCGCGCGCCGCCATGCTCGGGGTTAATCTTCCGCTGAGGACCCGGTCGGGAGAGGTGGAGCGGTTGACCGATGCCGGCCGAGCCGGTCACCTCGGTCTGCCGCGGGTGGGCGAAGAGCTGTACCAGAGTGCCCGGAGGCTGCGTATTTTCGTGGCCGGCCAACCAAACCGGCCGCTCGACTTCGTACTCGAGCTGCTCACCTGGCCTGCTGAGGAGGTGGAGCGGCGGTTGACTGCTGAATTGGCATTTTCTCAATGAGGTAGGGATGCTGACGCGACGTGGATTCGTGCTTGGAGCAGCGGGGTTCGTGCTCGTGGGGGCTCGTGCTTCCTGGATGCATGCCCAGGCCGGAACGCCCATCACGATATACAAGAGCAGGACCTGCGGATGTTGCACCAAGTGGGTGGATCATGTGAAGGCTGCAGACTTCGCTGCCCGGGTGCATGACGAAGAGGAAATGGATCAGCTGAAGGATGAGCTCGGGGTGCCCGGAGCGGTTCGTTCCTGTCATACCGCTCTGGTGGGTGGGTATCTCATCGAGGGACACGTGCCCGCCTCGGATATCCGGCGCTTGCTGACGGAGCGTCCCAAGGTGGCGGGGCTGGCGGTGCCGGGTATGCCGGCGGGAAGTCCTGGTATGGCCGAACCAGGAAAGGAAGGCGACTACAAGGTTGTCGCCTTCCAGTCCGATGGATCAACCAGCCCGTTTGCCAGCCACTAGCGGAATCGTTTCGCCGAGCGCGTGAGCGCGGCGCCCGCCAAAATCGCCAGCCCGACGCCGAGCAGAATTTTGGGCAGCGGATCTGCAACCGGAGGCGGAACCGTTACCACGCCCTGGTCGTCCGCCACCGCCGGCCGGCCCACGTAGCGCCCTCGCGAGGGCACCGCCAGGCGATCGAAGTTTCGGGCCAGCTCGTGCAGGTTGGCCAGCATCTCGAGCCCCTGAAGCGGAGGTCCGTGCCCAGTAGCCACCTGCTGCGGCTCCAAGGCGGCCAGACGCTGAACCGAGTCGCGCGCCGATTCCCAATCGGGGGTGTAGTAAGCCGGCGGCCCGTGCAGCTCCGGCCGCTGCGTGAGCACCGCCGTCGCGCTCTCCTGCTTCGTTGTCACAAACGCGTCCCCGACAATCAACGTGCGATCGGTTTCCCGGAAGAGCGACACGTGTCCAGGCGTGTGGCCCGGTGTGTGGATCCAGCGCCAGTCCTGCATGCCCGGGACGGTTCCGTCTTCCGGCAGAGCCCGTACCCGTTCGCCCAGATTGATGGGGCCGCGGGGATAGAATCGGGCCAGAACCGCCATCGCGCCGCCGCCTACTGTCGGATCGGGTGGAGGATAGGATGACCGGCCCGTGAGATAGGGCAGCTCCAGCCGATGGGCGTAAACCGGGACATCCCACCGCTCCAGTAGTGCGTGCAGTGCACCAACATGATCAAAGTGCCCGTGGGTCAAGATGATGGCAGCCGGACCCTTGGTAGAGCCGGTCCATTCTTCTGCCGCCTGGAAGATCCGAGCTGCGGATCCCGGCATTCCGGCGTCAATGAGAACCCACGAGCCATCGGAGGCATCCCGCGCTCCAAATAGGAACAGGTTCACGATACCGGTTCTGAGACAGGCAAGATCAGCCACGACGGGCTCCGGGCCGATCCGCCGTACTTCTACCTTCGACGGTACTTTCTGCAAGACTTCCATGCCGACCTCCAGCTGTTTCAGCTTGCGTTCTACTTCATGGCTCCGATCCGTCGCTCGGGACCGCGGTAATTCGAGTCCCGATGGCGGCGGCGCTCCACCGGTGCGTCACCAGGGGCATCGTCGGGCAATGGAGAGCGGTCCAGTCGGGCGGCGGACGCGGGGTGCGTGCCATGGGCGCCGGCGTCGGCAGCACCACCCATGGCGGATTCTGGCAGGTTCTCGTCTTCGTTGCGGGGCATGGCTCCTCCTGAGTGAGGAGCAAGGTAGACCGCACACCCGCGGTTCGGTGTGGCGGCGCTCACACACCGAGCTTACGGCGGGATGGTCAGGGTGACAATGTCGCCGGGCTGAACCACCAGCTCCTCGCTGATCGGACTGCGGCTCCCTCCGATCGGGTCGGCCAGGAACCGCAGCGTGCCGGCTCCCCGGATCAGCGTCCGCGGGATCGTAAACGACTTGGTCGAGTTGCCGTTGGCCAGTCCGAGTCTCACCCGCTGGCCGCCGCTGATGGCGTACACCACCATATCGGCAAACCCCCGGTTCTCCACCTGGAGCATGGCTGGACTGGAAGGGCTGGGATTGGCAGCCGGATCACGTCCACCGCAGTGGACCACGGCCGCCGCCAGGAGGAGCGCGGCGAATCGCATCAGGGCGCCCGGCGCGCACCGCGGAGCAGGCGGATGATGAGCAGTAGGACCACCGCGCCGATGAAAGCAACGAAAATGGTGCCGGCAATGCCCGAGAACGGTGTCCCCCACCCCATTTGGGCAAAGAGCCAGCCTCCGAACAATGCTCCCAGAATTCCAATGATGATGTCGCCGAGAATCCCGAACCCGATCCCACCCATGACGAGCGACGCCAGCAGTCCAGCCACCAGCCCGACGATGATCCAGGTCACGATGTCCATTGGGGGTTTCCTCCGCGCCGCGATTCGAGGATCAGGAACCCTGGGTCGCCGCGGCCGGCACGACCGGGTGTTCACCGGTGTCACTATCGACCGAATCGATGCGGATCACAATGGCGGTAATATTGTCGAGCCCGCCGCGGCGATTCGCCTCCGCCACCATCCGGTCTACCCAAGTCTGCGGAGTGCCATCGGAGCGAAGAATTTCCAGCAGCTGCTCGTCTTCGAGCATACCGGTCAGGCCGTCGGAGGCCAGGAGCAGAACGTCGCCCTGCTCCAGCGAGCCGAAATAGATGTCGGGCACCACGTCGATTCCTGCTCCAACACAGCGGGTGATCACGTTGCTGTAGGGATGCACCCGGGCCTGGTCCGGGGTAAGCAGTCCCGCGTCGACCTGCTCCTGAACGTATGAGTGATCCTTGGTGAGCTGCTGAAAACGTCCGTTGCGGAAGAGGTAGGCCCGGCTGTCTCCCACCTGGCCGATGAGGTAGCGCTGCGGCAGCAGAACCAGCACCGTGGCCGTAGTGCCCATGCCCCGCTTGTCCTGCTCCGAGAGGGTCCGCTCGAAGATGGCGTCGTTGGCCGCCCGGATGGCCGTACGGACCCGCTCGCCTGCTTCTTCGTCGCTGAGCCCCCGGAGCGATCCGATGGCCTGCGAGGTAATCCGCACCGCCATCTCACTGGCGACCTCGCCGGCGGCGTGGCCGCCCATGCCGTCCGCCACCAGCGCGAGCACGCCTTTCTGCCGGAGCACGGGCGCCGATCCGGGCTGGACGAACCGGCCTTCGTCCTCGTTGAGGTCGCGCACGCACCCGGTGTCCGTCACGACGCTGACGTCGAGGGTGAAGGCGGGAGGGGGCGGTGGTTTCTTACGGCTGAAGAACATCTCTGAACCCGGCTG
>DASPKB010000046.1:0-2900 GCA_035628315.1 Gemmatimonadales bacterium
GATCGCGTCGTGGGAGTTAAGGATCTTTGGATCCGGTACCTCTTCGAGCTGAACCTTCTTTTTGCCCATCCAGCAGATGGCTTTCATGGCTACTCATCTCCAAGCCCTATCAGGCTCTCGCAGGTGAAGGGGATCCGATCATCTCGACATCGGAGAGATCCTGAGGGGGACGGGCCGGATGCATCCCTTTGTGGATACTGGCATCGGAGTGAACGATCTCTCCGGTTTCCATGACTTGCTTGAAACGCCGGAGGTCACCCTTCACCTGCTGCTCGGGCTCCTCCCCAAAGAGCTTCGCCACCAGGGCGCCCAGCTTTCCGCCAGGAGGTTGGTAGCGCAGTTCGACATGCACCTCGGTTCCCTGGCTTCCCGGCGCGTCCTTGAACTGCACGGTGCCCGAGTTAGGTACCTCCGCATCCGGCAGTGACCGCCAGGAGATCAGCTCGTTGGCGCGATCTTCGAGCGTTTCCGCCTCCCATTCCACGCTCATGCCTGCAGGGGCCTTTGCCTTCCACCGGGAACGGTTGTTGTCGAGTACCTGGACCGACTCCAGATGAGCCATGAACCGCGGCAGGTTTTCGAAGTTGTGCCAGAAGCCGTAGACTTCGTTCCGGGGCCGCTTGATCGTGATGTGCTCACTGACGTGAACGCCCCCCGCCTGGCTTGACCTGAAGCCCGCTGCTCCGTCGGTTCTTCTCTCGGTGCCGTTTCCCTGCTTGCTGAGCTGCTGGCCGGTCAGGATGTCCACCACTGTTACACCAGCGACGGCGGCGGTAGCGGCAGCGACCCGGCTCTTGTCGTTGCAATCGTTCATCGAGCGGCGGAGGAGCTCCAGATCCATTATGTCGCCACCAACCCTGCTCCACACCCAGCCCGTGGGCCGGGACGAGGAGAGAATCCCCAGCCCGCTGGCGATCTCCCGGAGCCCGATGGCGAACATGGTATTGCGGGTCTCGTCGTCATCCCGGATGCCGATCAGCCGCGCCACCGACCGCGGCGCGCCGATCTGCGCCAAGCCGAGTCCTATGCTGAACCACCCGAGACCCCGGGCACGCCGCTTCGCCGAGTCCTCGGACGATTTTGGTTGTTGGTCAGTAAACCGACGGCTGTGAGTCTCGTACCCCTGGTAGCGATCCACCTCGCTGAAACCCTGGGCCGCTGATCGTCCATACGGTCGGCTTTCCTCTATTACGGCGGTCATCGTTCCCCCTTGCTCTGCGGTGATTTCTGTACGGTCGAGGCCGTGCTGAGCGCCGGACCGGCAGGAGACCATGGTGTGTGGCCGGATTTCCGGCGTGCGGCTGGCGTACGAACGCCGTGAAGAGCAGAGAGTTATTTCCGGGGACACGCCCGGTCAGTGAGCCGGGTCACCCGTTTCCTTACTATTGTTTTGCAGAGCAGTGACGAAGATGCTAGGGGATTTGCGAGATGAACTGCGGCGGTTACCGAGGTGAGCGGTTGGCAATGAGGTCCCGGACGACAGTTACCAGACCCTCCATGGGAAATGGCTTCTGCAGGAACGGCGCTGACGTTCGCGGGGATCCCCGCCGAAAGATGTCATTCACGTCGTAGGCGGAAATGTAGAGGACCGGCAGTTCGGGCCAGCGCTGGGCCAGGCGGCGGCCAAGCTCGCGCCCGTCCATTCCCGGCATCACGACATCCGTGACTACGAGGTCCACCGTATCGTGGGCGTTCTCCATCACCTCCAGAGCCTCGGCGCCGTGACCCGCTTCGAGAGTGTCGTACCCTTCGGCCCGCAGGGTACGGCACAGCAGCTGGCGCAAGCCCTCCTCGTCGTCAACGACGAGAACCACCTGTCTGCCCCCGCTTTTCATGGTAGATGCCGTCACCTTCGCAAGTTACCACGCAGTGAGACGGATGCTAGGGGGCTGATCCGGTCTGGGCTAAAGTGACGAAGGGCAAGGTTTTGGGAGCCAGGTCACAGACCAGAGTGTAGAACGCAGGCAGGTTGCTCTGATGGGAGAGCCGCGCGTTTCCCCGATCTTGTCCGAATCTTCAGATCTCCTCATGAAGAACATCGACATCTATCGGCTTCTGGTCGAGAGTACAGTAGACTACGCGATACTTCACCTGAGCCTTGACGGGACGGTCCTGACCTGGAACCCCGGCGCAGCCCGCATCTTCGGCTACGAGGGGACCGAGATCATCGGCCGCCACGGGTCGGTGCTGTTTACCCCGGAAGACAACCTCAACGGCGCGCCGGAGCATGAGGCCCGGTTTGCCATCGAGAGCGGCCGGGCCGAGGACTCCCGCTGGCACCTGCGCAAGGATGGCTCCCGATTCTGGGCGAACGGCGTAATGATAGCGCTGCGGGATACCGAGAACGGTGTCGTTGCGCTGGCCAAGATCATCCGGGACGATACCGAACGCAAACGGGGGGAAGAGCAGCTCCAGTATCAGCTGAACCTGGCCGACGCGATCGCAACCAACGCGGCCGAAGGAATGCTGCTCATCGATAAGGACGGCCGGATCACGTTCGTCAATCCCACCGCCGAGGCCATGTTCGGTTGGAGTCAGGAGGAGCTGGTTGGCACCGTACTGCACGAGAAGCTGCATTGCCGGCGTGCCGACGGAACCTGGTATCCCAGCGAGGATTGTCCTCACACCCGCGTGCTGGTCACCGGTGAGACACTGCGCGGTGACAATGACTTCTTCGTCCACCGGAACGGCAACATCCTGCCGATCAGCTGTTCGATAGCCCCGATTCGAGCCGACAGTATCATTGCCGGCGCCGTCATGGTGGTGCGCGACCTCACCCAGCAGAAGCTCGCCGAAGCAGCCCAGAGAGAGAACGAGGAGGCGCTGCAGCAGGCACAGAAGCTCGAGAGCATCGGCGTGCTGGCCGGAGGCATAGCCCACGACTTCAACAACCTGCTCAC
>DASPKB010000047.1:0-5103 GCA_035628315.1 Gemmatimonadales bacterium
TGGATCGCTACCGCCCACGATCATCACCTTCCCCGGCCGATACATCACGGCCGAGCCATAATCCCTTCTCCCATATCTGCTGTCGGCCACTGGTATCCACCTGCCTTGTTCTGCCGGATCCAGGTAAGCTGTCTGCTGCAGCTCACCCGCATAGAACACAAGACCGTTCGGCGCTACGAAGGTGCGCGGGTAGTATGGAAGTGCCTGGTCCGCTCCCGGCAGCCCGCGCCATGAGCTCCCGTCCCAGATCTCCGGCGTCAGGACCTCATCGCCGTCTTCGTCCGTCCCGCCGAGTGTCAGGACTTCGCCGTTGGGCAACGTCGTGCTCGTGGGATACCAGCGCGCGAAGCTCATTGGCGGAACAGTGAGCCAGGACTGACCCGCGCTCCCGAAGATGTTGGCATCGCGTAGCCCAAGCTTGTCATCCAGGTGTCCGCCACTCACCAGCAATCGGCCGTCGGGAAGGAAGGTGTGACCGGCGCAGAACACCTGGGTCTCCACCGGCGCCTCAGTGAACGATCCGTCCGCCGGCTGATACAGCTGGGGGTTTCCGGTGCGCCCCCAGGAGAGCACCCGGCCGTCAGGGAGCAGGTGCAAGTGCACCGCGACCACCGGCCAGGCAAGGGGCGGAGTCCACGATCCCACGCGGGCTGCAAGCTCGTCGGTGTACTCCGGCGGGCACGCGGTCGATTCGTTGTTCGTTCGGATGAGCCAAGCATCGGGCTGGGAAAGCTCGAGGGTGCCGTGGCTCAGGGTGATCAGGCGCGTGATTGCGCCCGTTTCGCTGCTGTCTCCGGGGAGGAGCAGCTCGCCGGTTTCTGGAGTGCCGGCAACAGCGTACTGAACAGTGATGGTCTTGGAGTCGTGGTTCTGCAGGAGAAATTCGTTACCGCAGCGATACGTCACCACGACCGGGCTGGACCCGCCTTCGGACCCGGGCCTCACCTGGTCATGACACGCAGCGGTCAGCGCCCCTGAGGCAGCCGCCATCAGGATGCGGACATTGATTCTCTTCATCGCGAGAGTTGCCCCACCGATCAGGAGACCGGCAACCTCGCGTCCACCATTTCCCTGACTTTCCGCGCCAGCGTCTCCGGCGCCAATGGCTTCTGCAGAAACTCCCGCCCGGGCTCCAGGAGTCCCCGGCTCACCACGTCGAGACCGGTATAACCCGACGTAAACAGAACCGGGGCTCCCGGCATCCATTCGGTCAGCCGCCGGGCCATTTCCTGACCACCCATATCAGGCATGACCACGTCCGCAATTATCAAACTGATCGGGCGCTTCTCGGTCTTCAGCACCTCCAACGCCTGCTGGCCGTCGGCTGCCTCCAGCACGGTGTAGCCGCATTCCCGAAGGGTCCGCGCCATGATGCTTCGCACCATCGGTTCATCCTCCGCGATCAGCACCACCTCTTCGCTGCGCCCGGCGGGAGACGGCTGGTGTTCCGATATAACCGGGACCTCGGAGGACACGATGGGAAAGTACAGCTTGAACGTGGTGCCTAACCCTGGTTCGCTGTAGGCCCAGATGAACCCCCCACTCTGTTTCACGATGCCGTATACCGTGGAGAGACCCAGGCCGGTACCCTGCCCTACCGGCTTTGTCGTGAAAAACGGCTCGAAGATTCGGGACAGCGTTAGCTGATCCATTCCGTGCCCGGTATCAGTTACCACCAGCGCCGCGTATTCGCCCGGCTGCAGGGTCTCGACCGGCTTCCCCGCGGCGTAGTTCTCGTCGAGCATCACGTTCATGGTTTCGATCGTGAGCCGGCCGCCTTCGCCCATAGCATCACGTGCGTTCAGCGTGAGATTGAGCAGCACCTGCTCCAGCTGCCCAGGGTCGGTGCGCACCGGGCCGAGCGTGGGGGACAGATGCATCCGCACGGCGCGGCTCTCGCCCAGAGCTCGTGCCAGAATTGGTTCCAACCCTCGCACCGTCGCATTGAGATCCAGCACCTGGGGCTGCAACAGCTGCCGGCGGCTGAACGCAAGAAGTTGCTGAGTGATGCCGGCCGTACGCTTGGCGGCGCGCCAGATCTGCTCGACATCCTGACGAACCGGATCGGCCAGGTCATCGCGCTGGAGCACGTAGTCGGCGCATCCCAGAACCACCGACATCATGTTGTTGGCTTCGTGGGCAATGCCCCCCGCAAGTTGGCCCACGGAGTCCATCCGCTGGACCTGCCGGAGCCGCTCTTCCATAGCCTTACGTTCGGTGACGTCCACACTGACCCCGGTCACGTACAACGGAGTCCCCGCCACCGGATCCCGAGCCACCCGGCCTTGAACCGCCATCCACCTCACCTTGCCATCCGGGAGAATAGTTCGAAACTCGCATTCCAGCCGGTTGCCGGCCGACATCGCGCGGGCCAGCGAATCCCGAACAAAGCTCCGGTCGTCCTCATGAATTCGCAGGAGGAAATCCTCTCTGGTGCGAATCGCTGTCTGCGAGTCGAGGCCATAGAGCTGGTTGATATTTTCATCCCAGCTGAGGCCTCCGGTGATCAGATCGTAGTGCCAGGTTCCCATGCGTGCAGCCGTCAGCGCGAGCTGCAGCCGCTCCTGGCTGTGCGCCAGCGCCGCTTCCGCCTGTTTGCGCTCGGTGACATCCCGCGCGATGGAGGAAGCACCAATCACTCGGCCAAGCGAGTCTCGAATGGGCGAGGCGCTGAGCGAGACGGAGATCCGGCGGCCGTCCTGGCAGATGCGCTCGGTTTCCGACAGCTGCACCCACTCCCCGTTGCGGATGCGGCTCAGCAGCGCCCGCTCGGCGTCGTGCAGCTCCTCGGGGATGAGGCGGAATATCGACCCGCCCACCATCTCGGACGCCGAATACCCGAAGATGCGCTCGGCCGCAGCATTCCAGTTCGTCACCAGACCATCGAGGGTCTTACCTACTATCGCATCGGCGGACGATGCCACAATCGCAGCGAGGCGCTGGGTAGCGTGCTCGGCCGCCCGTTGCGCGGTTACGTCCCGAGTAAAGCAGCGGGTGTGGACGAACTGTCCATTGCGGAAGTAGACACTGGAGTCGATCAGAACATCCTTGTGCGACCCGTCCCTGGCTAGGAGGGACGCGGGGTAATCGTGCAGCACCTCTCCCCGTGTAAGCCGGGCAAGAATGTCTTCGATGACCGCCGGCTCAGTGTGGAACTCCCGGATGTTGCGTCCTACGTATTCGTCATGCCGGTAGCCCAACAGATCCAGCTCCGCCTGATTGGATCGCAGGATGGTGCCGTCGGGTCCGACCCAGTGGATGGCTACCGAGGCGTTCTCCAGGAAGTCATTGAGTTCCTCCTCCCGGGCACGCAGCTCCTCCTGCGCCAGCTTGAAGTCGTGGATATCCACCGAAGTGCCGACCCAGCCCTCAACCCCTGCGGAGCCACGCAGTGGTGCGACCCGCGTCAGCATCCAGCGGTAGACACCGTCCCGGCGGCGATAGCGCAGGTCTATGGCGAAAGACTCTCCCCGCTCTATGGCCGCCTGCCAGGAATGCTGGACCGCCTCGATCTCCGCGGGGTGGTTGAACTGCTCCCAGCCATGCTCGTTGAGCTGCCGCAGATTCGACCCGGTGAAATCTTCCCACGCCTTGTTCACGTAGACGAATCGTCCGCTCTCGTCCACGACCCACAGGAATCCGGGAGCGGCCTCTCCGATGCTGCGGTAGAGTTGTGCCGTGTCCAACTGACCCGCACCCCCGTCAGGGTCAGGCTGGTGTCGCCGGCGTTCTCCGGGGAACGTCGCCTTAGTCATGCGCCAGCGGGGTGACTGAGTATCAAATTCATGCCGTCCAAGGTTTGGGAGCTCGTCAGTATCTTCGGCCCGCCAGTGCAGCCCGGCAAGGGGTGAAACGCGACTACCTGACTTTCGTGGCGGCGCCCGGAGCGCTAGCCTTCAGCCAAGCACCCGCACTTACTGGCCCTTCGTCCAACGGCAGGACAGCGGACTTTGGATCCGTTAATGGTGGTTCGAATCCACCAGGGCCAATCGCTGTTTTTAGAGCGTGCGGCGGTATGACTCGATGGTCTCCTGCGCCGCTGCTGCCCAGTCGAATTGCCGGGCCCGCTCCCTACCAAGCGCCCGCAGCCTATCCCCTTCCTCTGAAGCTGCCGCCTGCTCCAGCCCCGTCTCGATGCCCTCGACATCGAACGGGTCGACCAGGACCGCAGCTCCCCCTGCAATTTCGGGTGCCGCCCCGGTGCGCGAAGTGACCACGGCGGTGCCGCAAGCCATGGCTTCGATGATCGGAAGTCCGAATCCCTCGTAGATGCCGGGGTAAAGGAAGACAGCGGCATTGGCGTATAGACCGGGCAGGTCGGCCTTGTCCACATAGCCGAGCAATGATACACCCTCAGGCAGTGGGGCAGCCTGCTCGGCGAACTCGCGGTCTATGGACGTCCCTGTGATCAGGAGCCGATAGGCCTTCCGGTGTCCGCCCCGTTCGCGCCAGCGGGAGAAGGCGGCGATCAGGCGCCGGGTGTTCTTGCGGGGAGAGACGCCGCCGACGGCGAGGACGTAAGGTCCTCCGCTGATCGCAGGGTGAGCCGGCCGCTGGTTGGGTGCGGCAAAGACCGGATCAAGCCCGTGATACACCACGTCGATTTTATTCGCCGGAACACCCGCCCGGCGGATGAGATCATCGGCCGTATAGCGGGACACCGAGATAAACCGGTTGGCCCGGCGCCTCACCCAGGGAAAGAGGCTCCCGTACATCAGCCGCAAACGCCGGTCGTAGAGCTCGGGGTGAACCTGCCATCCCAGATCGTGAATCGTTACGACGCAACGGTCACGCGGGCGAAGGGCAAACGGCAGGAAGCCATCCATCCCATGGACCAGCAGACCCTCCTCGGCAGCGACGGCCCGCAGTGAATGCCATTGATCGAACCACAGCTTCCACGCGGTAGCGCGGAGGCCTCCCAGCTCGGGCCGGAGAGCCGGGACGACTTCATGGACTTTCGGAAGACCGAGATTCAGCGGAGCCCAGCTCAAGGCCGTGATCTCGACCTGGCCGGTTCGGGACAGGGCCTCGAGGAGCTGGTGCATGTACACCTCGATCCCGGTGTATGGTCCGGTGAGGTGGCGCGCGTTGACCACGACACGG
>DASPKB010000048.1:0-2903 GCA_035628315.1 Gemmatimonadales bacterium
TCTCGGCGCAGATTGGTCGGCGAGGTCCATTCCGGCCCGCGGTGTTCGGCAGGGAGGACGGACAGGTTCGAACCGTGACCGTTGCCGTCGATGGGCTCTGGCGCTGGGCCTTTCGCGGCGGCTCCAGCGAGCAGAGCTATCGGTCGTGGGTCGCCGCAACCGCCAGCTGGCTCCTCGGTGGAGTGGATCGGGCACAGGGACGCGCCCGCCCGATTCAGGCAGTGGTTCCCAATGGACGGCCCGTGGTGTTCAAATGGAGCGGTGCAGGGCCACCAGAGCCGCTCGCTGTAACCTGGAGCCCATCGCCGGGACCTCGGACTGATACCCTTCACTTCGACGGGAATGGACGAGCAATGGCCTGGCTGGCGCCGGGCGAATACCGCTACCGTTTGAGTGGAGGCGGTGCCGGAGCGGTGGATGTTGAGCAGTACTCTGAAGAGCTGATTCCTGCCAGGGTGAGCCTTGCTGCTCGCGAGCCCAGGGTGGAGCGCCCTGCCGGCCGCTCACCAGCCCGGGAGTGGCTCTGGCTCTTTGGGATCTGCATCCTCGCGCTCTCTGGTGAGTGGCTCGCCCGCCGCCGGCTCGGCCTGCGATGAGTTGGTCTACTAGATTTCGAGCCAACGAGTGCAAAGACGGGCGTTGATGAAATCGAACAGACTCACGGCGGGCGAAAAGGATAGCGTCTGGGCACGCATCAAGCGCATCGCGCTGACGGATGTCGGTGCGCTCATGCGGGGGCTCAATGCTGATGATCTCGAGAACATGGAGCGGGTGTTGATCGAGGCCGACTTTGGCGTTGCTGCCACTATCGAGCTTACCCAGGCACTGGAAGACGAGGTCCGACGGGGAAAGCTCAAGACAGAGGCTGACCTCAAACAGTCGCTCCAATCCAGGCTCGCCGAAATGCTCAAGGGCAGCACCGATGCTGGTGATATTGCCCGTGCCGAGACCGGCCCCACTGTCATCCTGCTCGTCGGCGTCAATGGCACCGGCAAGACCACCACTGCGGCCAAGCTGGCGTGGAGACTCCAGCGGAGCGGGCAGAAAATTCTCCTGGCGGCGGCGGACACCTATCGCGCCGGCGCCATCGCCCAGCTTCAGATCTGGGCCAACCGACTCAGCCTGCCGTGTGTTTCGGGCGCTCCGGGAGGCGATCCAGCCTCCGTGGCATTCGACGCCATCGACGCCGCCGTCGCCCGGGGGATGGATACTGTCATCATCGACACCGCCGGCCGCCTGCACACGCAGGAGGGGTTGATGGATGAGCTGCGAAAAATCACCCGGGTGGTAGGCCGCAGGCTTCCAGGCGCACCGCACGAGACTCTCCTGGTGTTGGACGGCACGGTAGGTCAGAATGCCATTCAGCAAGGAAGACTCTTCTCGCAAGCCGTTGCACCGACCGGAATCGTGGTAACCAAGCTTGATGGCAGCGCACGGGGCGGCGCCGTGGCTGCGCTCCGGCGCGAGCTGAATCTCCCGATCCGGTTTACCGGTACCGGTGAGTCTGTCGAAGACCTGGAGCCGTTCGACCCGCAGCGTTTCGCCGAAAACCTCCTCGCCGAGGCGCCGGCCGTGGCCTCGTAGGACAATGCCTGCGCGCTCCGCTGGAGCAGCCCTTCGGCTGGACACGCCCGTCCAGTTCCTCAAGGGTATCGGTGAGCGGCGCGCCGAAGCCCTCGCCCGCCTGGGCATCCACACCGCCCGCGACCTGCTCTGGCATTTACCCCATCGCTACATCGACGCATCCACCCTCACCCCTCTTGCCAGGGCGGAGGTGGGTCAGGAAGTAGCCTGTGCCGGTCGAGTGGTGGCCAAGGGCGTGCTGCCCACCCGTCGCGGCCTGAGGATTTTCCACGCCGTGCTGCGGGATGACAGCGGGTTGTTGGAGTGCGTCTGGCCGGGACAGCCGTTCCTCGATCGCACCGTCGCCGTAGGTCAGACCCTCCTCGTTTCCGGTCCCGTGAGATTCTATCACGGCCGGCAAATGGCGCCCCGTGAGTTCGTCATCCTGGCGGACGCGGAAGGGGAAGGCGATCCGCTTACCGGAGGTAAGGTGCTTCCCGTATATCCGGCTACGGAGGGGCTGAGCCACAAGATCATTCGGTCCCTGGTCGAGCGTCACCTCGACCATCTGATTGCCCTTTCCGAGGATGTCCTGCCGGAGCGAGTACGGCTGACCCTGGAGCTCCCCACTCTACGCGAAGCCCTTCGGGCGGTACACCGCCCCGGCACAATCATCGAGGCGGAACAAGGACGCAGGCGGCTCGCCTTCGACGAGCTGTTCGACCTTCAGTTGATGCTGATCCGGGCGCGGGCTGTAGCCAAACGCCATCGGAGCGGTGTGGCGTTCAGCCTGAAGCGCGATCTGACTACGCGACTCCGGGAGAGCCTGCCCTGGGAGCTGACCGGCGACCAGCAACGAGCGCTGCGGGAAATCGTAGCCGACATGACCAGTCCTGACCGAATGCACCGGCTGCTCATGGGCGACGTGGGCACCGGCAAAACAGTGGTTGCACTGTTCGGGATGCTGCTTGCGGTCGAGAACGGCTATCAGGCTGCGCTGATGGCGCCGACCGAACTGCTGGTGGAACAGCACGGGGCCACTCTCGAACGACTGCTTCAGCCGCTCCAACTCAGGCCCGAGCTTCTGCTGGGCCGGCAGACCGCCAGCGAAAAAGCTGCGGTGCGAAAGCGACTGGCCAGCGGACAAGCACGGCTGGCAGTAGGGACTCACGCGTTGCTTCAGGAAGGGGTTCAGTTCCAGCGCCTTGGATTAGTGGTGATCGACGAGCAGCACCGCTTCGGGGTGGAACAGCGGGCCGCCCTGCGGGACCGCAGCGGGGAGGAGGGCGCCACGCCCGACGTGCTGGTCATGACGGCCACGCCCATCCCCCGCACGGCGG
>DASPKB010000049.1:0-4512 GCA_035628315.1 Gemmatimonadales bacterium
CGAGGAGCGGCTCAAGGCGGTGGTCAAGGAGCTGACCGAGAGCGAGGGTCGCTACATCACGTTTATCGACGAGCTGCACACCATCGTGGGTGCGGGCGCTGCCGAAGGAGCGGTCGACGCCAGTAACATGCTGAAGCCGCCGCTGGCTCGCGGCGAGCTGCACGTCATCGGTGCGACCACGCTGGACGAATACCGGAAGCACGTGGAAAAGGACCCGGCCCTCGAGCGCCGATTCCAGCCGGTTCTGGTGGGAGAGCCGAGCGTGGCCGACACGATTGCCATCCTTCGCGGCCTGAAGGAGAAGTACGAAGTCCACCACGGCGTCAGAATCACCGACAACGCTATCATCGCGGCTGCGACGCTTTCCGACCGGTACATCGGAGACCGGTTCCTCCCCGACAAGGCAATCGACCTTATCGATGAGGCCGCCAGCCGGCTCCGGATCGAGATCGACAGCCTGCCCCAGGAAATCGACGAGGTAGAGCGCCGAATCGTGCAGCTGGAGATCGAACGGCAGGCGCTGTTGAAGGAGAAGGACCGGGCTGCCGTGGAACGCCGTGAGGCCCTCGATCGGGAGATTGCCACCCTCAGGGAGAAGAGCACCTCGATGAAGGCGCAGTGGCAGGCTGAGAAGGGAGCACTGCAGGAGATCCAGCAGCTCAAGGCCGAAATCGAGACCGTTCGCGCCGAGATCGATCAGGCCACTCGGCGGGGCGATCTTCAGAAAGCGGCGGAGCTGCGCTACGGCCGGCTCCCCGAGCTCGAGCGGCGGGTAGCCGAAGACGAGCGTCGGCTGCATGAAGTACAAGCGACCGCCCAGTACCTCAAGGAAGCGGTGGATTCGGAAGACATCGCCGAGATCGTTTCCAAGTGGACCGGAATTCCGGTGTCGAAGATGCTGGAGTCCGAGCGCGAGCGGTTGACCCGGCTCGAGGAAGAGCTGGGACAACGAGTGATTGGCCAGCGAGTGGCCGTCACCGCGGTGGCGGACGCGGTGAGGAGAAGTCGAGCCGGCTTGCAGGACCAGAACCGCCCACTCGGCTCATTCATCTTTCTGGGGCCGACCGGCGTGGGGAAGACGGAGACTGCCAGGGCTCTCGCCGAGTTCCTGTTCGACGATGAGCGGGCCATGGTACGGCTCGACATGTCCGAGTATATGGAAAAGCATTCGGTAGCGCGGATGATTGGCGCGCCGCCTGGGTATGTGGGGTATGAGGAAGGTGGACAGCTCACAGAGGCAGTGCGCCGGCGTCCGTATAGCGTGATCCTGTTCGATGAGATCGAAAAAGCGCATCCCGACGTGTTCAACGTACTGCTGCAGATCCTGGACGACGGCCGGCTCACAGACAGCCAGGGCCGGGTAGTGGATTTCCGAAATTCCGTGATCATTATGACCTCGAATATCGGAAGTCAGTACATCGTGGACGCGGGCGCGCAGCCGGAACCCGGCGGCTGGGACCGAGTTGAGGAGCGGGTACGAGACGAGCTCCGGAATCATTTCCGTCCCGAGTTCCTGAACCGGGTTGATGACATCATTGTCTTCCGGCAGCTCACCCGGGAAGATCTGGTGAGGATCGTTGACCTGCAGCTGAACCGGCTCCAGGGAATGCTGGAGCAGCGGCGCCTGGCTCTGGACGTCACGCCCGAAGCCAAGGCGCTGATCGCCGCCCAGGGGTATGACCCGGTGTACGGGGCTCGTCCGCTCAAGCGGGTAATCCAGCGTTTGCTGCAGAATCCCATCGCGCTCGAGCTTTTGGAGGGGAACTTTCACGAGGGCGACACCATCCGGGTGGAACGCAATGGCGATGCACTCCGGTTCGAACGGATGGAACGGGAAGCGAGAGAGCCCGAGATGATCAGTGCGTAGGGGAACCCCGTCCCCCAGTGATCTCGCGGGAATGGAGGCTGCCCTCCGGTTGGCGCGGGCAGCCTCGGTGCGCGAGGAAGTACCGATCGGGGCTGTGGTGGTGGCCGATGGCGAGGTTCTGGGAGAGGCCCATAACGAGACGGTCCAGCGTCGGGATCCCACGGCGCACGCCGAATTACTGGCCCTGCATCGCGCCCTGCACAAGGTGGGCGAAGACCGGCTCCTCCTCGCCACACTGTACATCACCCTGGAGCCGTGTGCCCAGTGTGCCGGGGCCATCGTACTCGCCAAGGTCGGCCGGGTGGTGTTCGGCGCGTATGATGCCCGCTGCGGCATGGCGGGGTCGGTCTACGATCTCCTGCGAAATCCTCGCACCAACCACCGGCCTGAAGTCATAGGTGGGCTCATGGCCGAAGAGTGTGGGGATATCCTGAAGCGATTCTTCCAGAGCAAACGCGCGAGTCTCTAGGACGCGGTTCCGACTCGCGTGTGCGAGTCTCCTCCCTTGCCGCATCTCCAGCGATACATCACTGCTGCCGACACTCGGCGGCGTGATGCAATCCACTGCATCGGAGCGAAGCCATGCCATCCCCGCGCCGTTGGTTCGGCTCTCTTACGCCGGCCTGTCCGCTCTTGCTTCTCCTGGTCCTCACCTCCACCGCCGCAGCGCCCACGGTCACCTCTCTCAGGACTGGCCGGGTTTCCGGATATGTCCGAGACGATAAGGGCACGGCCCTGGCGAACGCGCAGCTCTTCATCGTGGGCACCGCACTGACCACAACCTCGGACTCGGCGGGCGCGTACCTGCTTCCCAGCGTTCCGGAGGGCACCCACCAAATCCGAGCGGCCTTCATTGGATATCAATCGTCCGAGGCAACGATCGTGGTACGGGCCGGCCGCACGACAATTCGGGATTTCGTCCTGGTCTCGACCCCTCTCCAGGTGCAGGAGCTCACGGTGACCGGTGCAAATCAGAAGGCGGCGGCGGCCCCGGCCCCGGCTGATGCCGTCAGCATCAGGGGTTCTGGAGCACTGGGCAAAGTGGAGCAACGGGGAAACCGTAGTCCGGAGGTGAAGCGCTATGTGGATGGTCTTCCGATCGATCCCTGGCGCTTGCAGCGGGAGCCCGGCAATACCGAAGCCTACGCCAGAATCGAGGAAAACCGTTTCCTTGCGGCAGGCTCGAATCCGCTTTCCACCTTCTCAATCGATGTTGATGCGGCATCGTACAGCAACATTCGCCGGTTCCTGAGCGGGGGTGCGTTGCCTCCAGCCGACGCGGTGCGCCTAGAGGAGCTGGTAAATTATTTCTCCTACACCTACCCCGATCGTACCGGCAATCATCCGTTTGCGGTGACCACCGATGTGGGACCCTGTCCCTGGGCTCCCGAGCACCGGCTCGTTCGGATCGGTCTCCAGGCCAAGCGCATCGCCACGCGGGACCTGCCGCCCAGTAATCTGGTGTTTCTCATCGACGTGTCCGGCTCGATGCAGACACCCGACAAGCTTCCGCTCGTCAAGCAGGCCTTCCGTGCTCTGGTTCAGGAGCTGAGAGCCGAGGACCGGGTGGCCATTGTGGTTTATGCCGGAGCGGCCGGGCTGGTCCTGCCGCCTACCTCCGGCTCCAGCAAGGCCGCCATACTCGATGCGGTAGATCGGCTCGAAGCGGGAGGCTCTACCGCCGGCGGTGCCGGACTGCGGCTCGCTTACGATGTGGCGCGGGAGAATTATTTGCCGGAAGGAAATAACCGGATCATTCTGGCGACCGACGGCGATTTCAACGTGGGAGTGAGTTCGGACGCGGAGATGATCCGCCTGGTCGAAGCCCGCAGGGAGGAGGGGACCTTCCTCACCGTGCTCGGCTTTGGCACCGGCAACCTGAAGGATACCAAGATGGAGCAGATGGCCGACAAGGGAAACGGCCACTACGCCTATATCGACAACTTCAGGGAAGCGCACAAGGTTTTCGTGCGCGAGTTCGGAGGAACGCTCTTCACCGTGGCCAAGGACGTGAAGATTCAGGTCGAGTTCAACCCGGCCCGGGTGCAAGCTTATCGCTTGCTGGGCTACGAGAATCGGCTGCTTGCCAAGGAAGACTTTGCCGACGACCGGAAGGATGCCGGAGAACTGGGCGCAGGTCACTCGGTCACGGCTCTCTACGAGGTGGTGCCAGTCGGCGCTCCGCCGGTTGCGCTCGCCTCCGACAGTCTGACCTACCAGCAGGTCACGTTACGCCGCTCTGCAAGCCAGTCCCCCGAGCTGCTAAGGGTGAAGCTTCGTTATAAGGACCCGAATGGCAGCAAGAGCCGGCTGCTGATGAGTCCGGTGGTAGACCGTGGCGAGGGACGCGGCAGCGACGACCAGCGGTTTGCCTCCGCGGTCGCTGCGTTTGCGCTCGTTTTGCGCAACTCGGAACACAAGGGGATGGCGAGCTACGACCTGGTGCTCTCGCTGGCGCGTGAGGCTCGGGGCCAGGACGAGGAAGGGTACCGCAGCGAGTTCATCAGTATGGTCGAACGGGCCAGGGCGCTGAGTGCGGGCGGAGAGACCGTGATGCATCGATAGAAATACAGTTTATCTTTGGCCGAAGTTTGGACAGGTGTCCGAGTGGCTGAAGGAGCCGGTCTCGAAAACCGGTATACCCG
>DASPKB010000050.1:0-5474 GCA_035628315.1 Gemmatimonadales bacterium
CGACCGCCGAGACATCAACATCGGGATCGCGGTGGCGCTGGATTGGGGTCTCATCGTGCCGGTGATCAAGCGGGCGGACGAGCTGTCGCTCATCGGCGTGGCTCGCGCCATCAACGACCTCGGCGAACGGGCCCGAACCAAGAAGCTGAGTCCCGATGAAGTTCAGAAGGGCACTTTCACGATCACGAACCCGGGCGTGTTCGGCTCAGCTATCGGCACGCCGATCATCAATCAGCCACAGGCAGCCATCCTCTGTGTCGGAAGCATCGAGAAGCAGCCTGCAGTAATCACGGTGGACGGCAGCGACATGATTGCGATCCGCACGAAGGGCCTGCTGTCGCTCGCATTCGATCACCGCATCGTGGATGGGGCCGACGCTGATCGCTTCATGGCCGACGTGAAGCAGGGGCTTCAGGACTTTCCCGAGAGCGGGGCCTGAGCAATGCCACGCCGGATCATCGAGGTGGATGGAGAGCAGTGGGAGGTTGAGGTCAGTGGCCGGACCACTCAGTACGTGAAGGACGAGTTCGGCCTGATTTTTACCCGAGGGGTTGGGCCGGAGCGGGAACGCCGGGTGGTGCGATACACTCCCCTGGGGGACAAGAGCCGGGAAGCCTCACTCGGCCAGCTGAGTGACCAGGAGCTGCGTCATCTGCTTCGGCATTCCCAGCCATCCTGGACCGCTCCGGAGATGGGATACCGCCGCTGATCAGGGATTCGGACCGCGAGGCCGGCGAGACCATCGACCTCCACGTGCATTCTACGGCCTCAGATGGCAGCGTCACCCCCGGTGGAGTGGTGCAGCGAGCCGGCGCCGCCGGGCTGCACGGCATCGCCCTCACCGATCACGATACCCTGGCCGGCGTGCCGGAGGCGATCGCGGCTGGTGAGCGCTATCAGGTTCGAGTCATCGCCGGATGCGAGTTCTCGGTCGCTGCCTCATGGGGCGAGATGCACGTATTGGGATATTTCCTCCCTTCGGAATCATCCGAGCTGGACAGCTTCCTCGAGCGCTGCCGAACCGACCGGATCCGCAGGGCGCGCACCATGGTCGAGCGACTTCAGGAGCTGGGAGTGGAACTGCCGTTCGAAGCAGTGCTGGAGGAATCAGGTGGGGGTGCCCTCGGCCGTCCGCATGTGGCCCGCGCCATGGTACGTCATGGCGCCGTCAGGAACACGGGCGACGCATTCGACCGATTCATTGGACGAGGGCGTCCGGCGTTCGTGGAGAAAGCCTTGCCCGCCTTTCGTGAGGTGGCAGAGGTGGTGCATGCCGCAGGAGGTATAGTCTCGGTTGCTCACCTCAAGGAGCGGGGTACGCGCGCAGTAATCGAGCAGCTGAAGGACGAGGGGCTGGATGCAGTGGAAACCCGGCATCCGAGCCACGACCCGGACATCCGGGCTCGGCTGACCGATGTCGCACTCGAGCTCGGACTCTTCCGCACCGGAGGGAGCGACTGGCACGGCGATCCTGAGCCGGGTTCCAGCCACGGCACTATCGGCTCGCAGCAGGTTCCCCGCGAGTGGCTGGACCGTCTCGATGCATTCCGCAGTAGCTCTCTCAACCCAGCGACCTCATGACACTCCTGCAACCCGGAAGCGAAGCTCCTGATTTCTCGGCAGAGGCCTCGGACGGCCGAACCTATCGGCTGCACGATCTGCTCAGGCAGAGCCGCGTGCTGCTCGTGTTTTATCCGGGGAACAACACCCCTGGCTGAAACCGCCAACTCTCCGCCGTGCGCGACGAGATCCAGTCCTACACCGAGCATCGCATTCGCCCATTTGGGGTGAATCCGGCAACGGCCCAGAGCCACGCGACCTATGCCGCGAAGCTGGGCTTGCCTTTCCCTCTATTCTCGGATCCGGAGCTCCAGATAAGCCAGGCCTACCAGGCAGTGAAGCCGGACGGCAGGAGCATCGCGCGTTCGGTGTACCTCATCGATCAGGACGGCCGGGTGCTGTATAGCCAGTCGGGCGCGCCGGGGGCCGATATAATCCTGGAAGGGCTGAGCGCGTGAGCTCGCAGCGGGCCGACTTCCGTGACCGGGTGGTGCTGGTCACCGGGGTAGGGCGGGCAGGGCAGATCGGCCACGCGGTGGCGCTGGCATTCGGCAAGGCCGGGGCAAAGATCGTCGCCTGCGACCAGAACGCGGTGGGCGTAGCGGAACGAGTGCGCGAGTTTGCCGCCGAGGGTGTCGAGGCCCGACCCTGCGCGGGCGATCTCACCCAGCCCGACATAGCAGCACTCGCCGTGGAGGTCGCGCTGAAGAACTTCGGCCGGCTCGACGTTGTGGTCAACGTGGCCGGCGGGCTCACCACTTACGGCCCGATCGAGCAGATCACGGTTCAGGCGCTGGACCGGGAGATCGCCATCAACCTCAAGACTGCGGTGCTGGTGAGCCAGGCCGCCATTCAGGCGCTGGCCCGCACCGAGGGCTGCATCATCAACTTCGCCTCGATTGCCCACTTCCAGCCGCAGGCGCCGATGGCGGTGTACAGCGCCGCGAAATCGGCCGTGGCGGGATTTACCCGAAGCCTGGCCGTCGAGCTGGCAGACCGGAAGATCCGGGTGAACGCGGTTGCGCCGGCTATGGTGCGAACGGTGGAGAATGTCGCCGCTGTCGGCGAGGAGAATGCGCAGTACGTGGAGATGGAGGAGATCACCGAAGGAGTCATGTCCCTGGCCCGGTCCGGGGCAACCTCCACCGGTGAGATTCTTCCTATCGCTCCGGCAGGCGTCGGACTCTCCTGATGGACTTACCCGGTAAAGTCGCCCTGGTGACGGGATCGGGGCGGCGGCTTGGTCGCGTGCTCGCGCAGGCCCTGGCGGCACGGGGGATGAGCCTCGCGCTGCATTATCATGCCTCCGAAGAAGGTGCTCGTTCTCTGGAGCGGGAGATCCGGGCCGCGGGGGGGCGGGCCGCCTGCTTCTCGGCCGACCTTACCAGCGCCGAAGCCGCGCGAACCCTGCCGGCGCGGGTGGCAGGGGATTTAGGCCGTCTGGACGTACTCATCAACTCGGCGGCCGTAATGCACCGGCTCGGCTTCGAGGAAACCACCCCGGCAGAGTGGGATGCCGTGCTCAACCTCAACCTCCGTTCGCTCTTCTTCTGTGCCCAGGGAGCGGCACCGGCTCTCCGCGCGGCTCGGGGAAAGATCGTTAACCTGGCCGATCTGGCCGGCCTGGAGCCCTGGCCCGGTTTTGCCGCGCATTCCATCAGCAAGGCTGGAGTGGTCATGCTCACGAAGGTGCTGGCGCGGAGTCTCGCTCCAGACGTGACTGTGAATGCAATTGCGCCGGGGGCCGTTCTGGTGCCGGAAGAATACCCGCGGGAAGAACGCGAGCGTCTGGCTCGCACGACGCCGCTGCGCCGGCTGGGCAGTCCCTCCGATGTGGTGGCAGCGCTCCTGTACCTGCTCGAGGGAGGCGACTTCGTGACGGGAGAAATCCTGGTTGTCGATGGCGGACGGCTCGTCACCTGACGTAGAGCTACGCGACGTAGTGATCGTGGGCGGGGGTTGTTACGGCACCTTCTACGCCAGGCAACTCCTGCACGCAGCCGAACGAGGCAAACTTTCCTACCGAACCATCCTGGTGGTCGATCGCGACCCCGGATGCCGCTTTACTCACGAGATTGGTCAGAGCGAACACTGCCGGCTGGTCGTCGAGAACTGGACCGAGTTCTTCGACGATTACCTGGGGGGTGGCGCCGCACCGGATGATGCCATTGTTCCCTCACCCCTGATGCCCCATCTGATGTACGAGTGGCTGGTGCGCCGGGCTCGGGCCCGGTGGCCGGGTCGGTTAATCGAGACCAGGCCCCTGCCCTGGGGACCTGGAACTCCGTATGACGTGGAGGCGCCCGATGGAACCCGCTACGTCTCCTATGCCGACTGGATCTGTCCCACCCACTGCATCGAGCCGGCAACCTGCCCAATGATCCGGGCACCCAGAACCTGGGAAATGTCGGAAGCTTTGGAAGGGCTGACTGCCAGGTTGGGAGCCACCCGTGCCGCTGCCGGGCCGGTGGTCTTTGTCTGCAAGCATCGGGTGTACGGCGTCGGCATGTTCGATGTGTCTGCCGTTCTGGCCGGTGATCAGGCGGTAGCTTCGGCTGGCCGCGGCGAAGTCCCGGTCGACGTCCTGGTGGGCACCATTTCCAGCTGTCACGGCGCGGTGAACTTGCTGCATCTCGGCTAAGGCTGGGGAACGTCCAGGGAACCTTCCGGCGTTCTATATTTTGCAGGGATGCAGAGATGCACCAACATGTCAGGGGAGCTGGTATGAGCCGTAACGGCAATCTGGACGTCATCATCGTGGGAGGGGGGCCCGCCGGTCTCTGTGCCGCCATGTACGCAGGCCGGGGCTTGTTGCGTTCGGTGCTGATCGAGCGCGGCATGCCCGGAGGTGAGCTCCTGAATACCGAGTGGATCGATGATTACCTCGGATTCGAGCACATCCTGGGACGGCAGCTGGCCGAGCTCATGACTGCCCACGCGGTGAAGTTCGGTGCCAATATCCAGCAGGACACGGTGGAGTCCATTACCCGGGGAGACGACGGAATCTTCGAGGTAAAAACGGCCTTGGGGCATGTTTACGAGGCGCCCACCGTCATCCTGACTGCCGGCGGCACGCCTACCAAGCTCGAGGTTCCCGGCGAGCTGGAGTATGCCGGGCGCGGAGTCTCGTATTGTGCCGTGTGCGATGGTGCGTTCTTCAAGGGCGAAACGCTCGCCGTCATCGGCGGGGGGGACGCTGCGGTGGAAGAAGCCGACTACCTCACGCGCTACGGCCAGAAAGTGTACGTCATCCACCGCAGGGACCAGTTCCGGGCCTCCAAGATTCTCCAGGAACGGCTGTTTGCCAACCCAAAGATCGAGGTGATCTGGAACAAGCGGGTACTCGAGTTCAAGGGAACTCCGGCCGGGCTGCAGAGTCTGGAACTGGAGGACACCGTCACCGGTGAGAAATCCTCGCTGGCGGCGACCGGTGCGTTCGTCTTCATCGGGTTCCGCCCGAATACCAATCTGATCAAGCAGCACGTGATCCACGATCCCAGCGGATACCTGATCACCGACGATCGAATGATGACCTCGATTCCCGGCCTGTTCGCCGCGGGCGACGTTCGTTCCCAGCTGACCCGGCAAATCACCACTGCCGTGGGTGACGCCACAACTGCGGCGGTGGCGGTGGAGAAATACCTGACCGAGCGGAAGAGCCGCACCGAGATCAAGGCTCAAGTCGGTGTCTAAGCCAGACATCGTAGCGATTCCCAATGGCCAGTTCGCCGAGAACTGCTACTTGCTGGCCGATCAGGGATCGGGTGAGGCCGTAATCATAGATCCGGGAGAGGAGTCTTCCCGCTTTCTGGCCGAGCTCCGGCAAAAAGGGTGGTCGCTTACCGCCATCTGGCTCACCCACGGCCATATCGACCATATCATGGGAGTGGGTGCGGTGCAGGAAGCAACCGGTG
>DASPKB010000051.1:0-2254 GCA_035628315.1 Gemmatimonadales bacterium
GAGTGCGTTGCCGCTGGGATCGAGCAGGAACATGGTGGCCTGCTCACCCGGCTGTCCCTGGTAGCGGATTCTGGGCTCGAGAATGAAAGCGATGCCTGCGTGGTGGATGCGGTCGGCCAGGGCGGAAAAAGCGTCCCACTCCAGCAGCGCTCCGAAATGCGGCATGGGTACCTGGATACCTTCGACCTGTCCGGTATTCTGGGTCGGCGTCACCGAGCCGGTTGTATGTGCCGAAATCTGGTTCCCGAAGAAATCGAAGTCGACCCAGGTATCGGTGCTGCGTCCCTCAAAGCAGCCAAGTACATCGCCGTAGAACCGGCGCGTTGATGGGAGATCCCGGACAAAGAAGGCGTAGTGGAATGGTTGCGGCATACGATGTGTGCTCAGGCTCTTAAGCAGGATTCATTCACGATGCTGGCCCAGTGACTCCGGTCACTTCGGCTGCCAGGTAGACAACCCATCTTGTCGCGTCGCAAAGCGGGTAATCTCATTGACGTTGGGGAGGAATACATGAAGGCGCTCGACAATATTACGGCGGTACTGCTGATAATCGGCGGTTTGAATTGGGGACTCGTTGGCGCTGCCAATTTCGATCTCGTTGCTGCTCTTTTTGGAGAAATGAGCCCAATGAGTCGGATTGTCTATGTACTGGTAGGGCTATCTGCTCTGTATCAGGCATTGCGGTGGAAGGCCATTCGTCATGGTGAGACTGCAGCACCACTGCGGGCACGCTCCACAGCAGTCTAGGTGTTGTAACCGTCACGGGCCACGGTCTTTGATCGTGGCCCCGTGTCATCACCCAGTCGAAGTTACTGCGAGCTGACCTGCTTGGTAGCAGCCCCTCCGACGCCATCGGCCACCCCGTTGCTCCGACCTGGTTCACCTCCCTCCGGTGACCATCTTCTCACGGAGGGCGTTCACCTGTGCCACAATCTCCGCGTCGAAGTCCTCCGGTTCCCATAAGGGACGGATCTCCAGGTCGCTCGGCCCCGGCATCGGGTTCGGGCACCGCTTGGCCCACTCTACCGCCTCCTCTATAGATCTCACCTGCCAGACCCAGTAGCCCGCCACCAGCTCCTTGGTCTCGGTAAAGGGGCCGTCGGTCACCAACCGATTCGTGCCGCTGAAGTGGATCCGCTTCCCGAACTTGCTCGGCTTGAGTCCGTCGCCGGAGACCATGATCCCGGCCCTTACCAGTTCTTCGTTGTACTTCTCCATCGCCGCGAACATCTCGGTGGCACCCTCCATCTCGAGGGGTGTTTCCTCCGCCTCGGACTCCTTAGTCGCCTTCACGATTACCATGACGCGCATGATGCCTCCATCTAAGGTTCGGGGGAGGGTCACACGCCACTCCCTTCACCTAAACATCGAACGGGGGCGGGCGAAATCGACATCCTTGCGGTTGCAGGGTCGGCCGGGCAGCGGCAGCCCCGCCGCGGGGGGGGGGGTGGCGAGGTCCAGAAAAAACAGCCGAGGGCATCCGCCCTCGGCTTCGAACTCGGGTTCAGGCCGCGGTCTGTTTGGACTGGCCCTGGCCCGACCCGATGCGCCGGCTCTCCGAGGCGCCCCGTCCAATTTCGATCTTGCGGGGTCGCGCCTCGGCGGTCTTAGGCAGGTCGATCGTGAGTACGCCGTTCTCGCAGGTCGCGGTCACGTTGTCAGGGTCAACCGACGGTGGCAGTACTACACTGCGCTCGAACCGGCCGTACCGGCGCTCGAAGCTGCGAGCTCCGGTGTTCTCGTCGCCGGTTTCCTGCTCGAACTTCTTCTCACCCGAGACCGTCAGAACACCGTTCTCGAACGTCACATGAAGATCCTCCGGCTTCACTCCAGGAACCTCGATACTGAGACGCAGAGCATCCTCATGCTCCTGCACGTCCATAGCCGGAGTCAACACCGTACCGAACAGGTTTTCGGTTGCCGTACTATCAAACCACCGATCGATCTCGCGCCGGAGATCACCCAGCCGTCCGGCGAAGAACTGCGGATCGGTAAGGGGGGAAACCGCAAAATTCCGTAGCATCGGAAGCATACCTTCACCTCCGTCAAACCAAACAGCCCCGGAGCTGCAATCCGGTCTGCCGGCCGCCCGGGGCACCTGCGGCCAGCGACCAGTATTCCCTCAGGCAGCCGCTGTGCCAGCAATGGTCTGCCGCTCTGACCGAGAGCGATGCACAGCTGGCAGACACCAGCGCAAATTCGGCAAGCTCCGGGGACATCGGTCCAATGTCGGACGCCACACCGGGAAAAGTCG
>DASPKB010000052.1:0-3271 GCA_035628315.1 Gemmatimonadales bacterium
TCCATCCAGATCAGAGGGACCACCTCGAGAGGGAGTACCGTCTCCGCGGCGGCATCCCAGGCCGGAACCAGATCGGCAATACCCAAGCGGAAGCCGTTGCGGTCGGCAAAGCCCCAGGTGCCATCGTACTCGAAGCCGGCAGCCACCATGTGCCGCTGGGTATGCCCCGGGCGCATGCGGAGGAAATGCTGCCGTACGCCGATGACAGGCGCGTCAGCTACGCGGGCCAGCGCACGCCGCTCCGACGCCATGCGCCGAGCGTCGGCCCCGGTCGCAAAGCTGCCGTGCAGGCCGATCTCGTGTCCGGCCTGGAGCAACGCGGTCAGGATCCGGCGCGCTGCCGGGCCGCTCGCTCGGTAGGTGGAATCGCCCGCAAGAAAAGAACGCAGAGTTGGATCAGCACAGATGACGAACCAGGTCGCGCGAATCCCATGGTGGGCTTCCAACTGAAGGATGGAGTGCACGCCGCGACTCACCGGATCGCGCTTCAGATTGCGGCGCAGTGCCCGTCCCACGCGCCCCGTCAGTTCCCACGAGCCCTTCGCCACCAGCTCCACCATCCGTAGCAGGGGGAACAAACCCCACCATTCGACTACGTCCAGGTCATGGGTGACCACCGCTGCCCATCTGTGCCCCTCCGGCCAGGGCGCCACCGTTCGCACGGGTCGACGTCCTGCGACCGCAAAGACGGCTCGCCGAAGCTCCTGAGCGAGCAGAGACACCACGGGGCGGCGGCTCTGGCCTGCAGCCACGAGTGGATTCTCCGAGGACGGCACTCGGCCATGGCGATCGTTTGCCTTGGAGCGCTGCTCGAAGGCACCTCCGGCCACTTCAGCGACCGCCCTGAGTGCAGCCCGAGACAGCCGGACCTCTCCTTCAGCACGCTCTAGAGCGGCCTGGGAGCTCAGATCGGCGGGTGCCGAGCCGGCCGAGGGACGCTCCGCCAACGTGAGCCGCACCAGGTCGCATTCCGCTTGTTCGACCGGCAGCAGCCGTGAGAGGTCGATCAGCACCTCGAGCCCATAGCGCTCGCTGGGGTGGAGTGTATCCCATCCTGCGATCCGTATCATCGCCAGTCTTCCCCCGGTGTAAGCTCACGAACAGTACGGGCCGGCAAACCCGCTACGACTTGCAGAGGTAGCACGTCCTGCGATACCACACTATTGGCGCCCACCACCGCGCCTCTCCCGATGCGTACCCCGGGAAGAATGACGCAGCCCGCCCCCAGCCAGGCATCGTCCTCGATGATGATCGGTCCCTGAGTTACGGGCGCGAAGGCGCGGGTTTTCGAGTTGTTCGGATGGGAGGACGTGACCAGGGTCACCCGGGGGGCGATGCTCACCCGGTCTCCGATTGCGATGTTGCCCCGGTCACTGAGCTCCTCCACGATGATCAGGTCGTCCGCGATGTACACGTCGTGACCGATGGAAAAGCCGCACAGCCTGAGCAAGGAGACGCGCTGCGAAGGAAAGAAAGCGTTCCGGGCCCACCGCTTCAGCACCTTTTTCCGAAGCCGCCAGATGAAGCTCACTCGCTCATCCCAGGTAGCGGTAGAGGCGGGAACCCAGCCGAGCCATCGGGGCGGGAAGGCGCGACCAGACTGACGCCGCGGTGGCGAGGACGCCCCGGTCCCGTGCCGCGACATTGAGCCCCCCGGGTTCCGGCCAGTAATCATAGGCCAGCGGTATGGCCTGTCCACCCCAGCGGCGCTTGAATTCAAGAAGTCCCGCCTGTTCTGGCGCCACTCGCCCAAGGTCGAAGGCGCATCCCGCTGCTATCGCGTCTTTGAGAGCGGCCCACAGTAAAACATGATTTGGACGCTGGTCCAGGTATGCGGGATTGGACGCGCCGAACCCATAGATCCACGCGCGCGGCCCCTTCCATACGGTAATGGCAGCGGCTTCTTTGCCGGTCCGGGTGAAAGCCAGATACACATCGGCCAGCCCCTGCGCCTGGAGCTGACGGCATCCCTCGGTGAAGAAATTCCGGGGAGGAGCAGGAAGGCCATGTGAATGCGCCGTGTGTTCTTCCAGCTTAGCCATCACCAGCCAGTCCTTCACTGTTTCACCTTTGCGCACCACTACACCGGCCTTCTCTCCTTTACGGATGCTCCGTTGGGTGCTGCCAGGGTGCAGGCGTTTCCACACCTCGGCTTCCCCGCCATCGATCGGCACCTCGTACGTTGCGTAGTGCTGCACGCGGTGATAGCCCTGAGGCGGAGGATATTCACCGCGGGACTTGACCTCGACCCGGGGGATCTTGTGCCAGCGGGCGTGATCCCGGAGAGCGATGACGAGTTCGTCTGCTATTGCTGGGTCCGAGGCCAGGGGGCCTGCGGCATAGCTGAACGGAAGGCTGACAAGACGGCGCGGTCCCAGCAGAGGGGGGATCTCCGCCACAGCCATCATACCTTGTAGCCCCTCAGTGCAGCCGGGCCACCAGTGAGGCCGCACGGAGAAGAACTCCAGGCGTATGCGGTAGATAGAGCGCAGGCATTCCGCCCACTGCGGCAGGTGGTAAAACGATCCCCGGGCGCGCGCGTAGGCCTCCCAATCTGCGGGCGGCTCAGCTTCGATGACGAGCATCGGCGACCGTATGGTAGAGGTCGAGAAAGCGTGCCACCGCAGCGTCAGCGGAATAGATCTGCGTTACGTGCTCCTTCCCTGCCTTGGCGAGCTGATCCCGAAGATTTGCATCTGCTAATAAGCGTTGAAGCTGCCGGGCAAGGTCAGATGCATCGCCATCGCGAGCAATCAGTCCGGTTTCCTCGTGACGAATCACCTCCGGGATTCCTCCGGCCGGCGTCCCGACTACGGCGGAGCCGGCCAACAGCGCCTCAACCAGCGTCAACCCGAGCCCTTCGGCGCTGCCCCGGCTGGGGAGCACGGTGATGGTGCTGGCACCGTATTCTTCCGGCATCTCGCCCTGAGGAACGAAGCGTGACCAGGTCACGCGCGAACCAAGGCCCAACCGGGAAACCAGGGAGCGCAGGGACCGCTCGGCCGGGCCTTCGCCCAGAATCTTGATCTGGAAATCAATGCCGAGGTGACGCAATTCCGCGGCTGCCTGAAGCAGTAGATCCACGCCCTTCGACGGCACCAGGTTGCCGGCATACAGGATCCGAGGGGGCGCTGCTTTTCGCTGATTGACGCCCTCCCCGAAGGCGGCCACATCGACCGGCATGGGGGTAACGGTTACGTCCTGAACTGCCTGGGGGAGGTATTTCTTGATGTCGCGCGCGAGAAATCCAGAGACCGCCGTTACCCGGCCG
>DASPKB010000053.1:0-3127 GCA_035628315.1 Gemmatimonadales bacterium
CTTCGGTCCAATAGACCGCATTGGCCCGATGGCCACCCAGCATGATGGCAGACCGGTCCTTCCCAGCAATCGCCACTATCCTGGCCCTGCCGCCGGTTCTCGTCTTCAGGCGGTCGCCAATCGTCGAGTCCATCAAATTGCGAGGAGATCTGCCCTCGGTGGATGCTCCGATCAGCCGTGCCAGCGTATCGGCCGCGCAGTATTGTGACTTCCGAGCCGCCTCACTGTACCACCCATTGGCAATGATTCCATTCCTGTTGGCATAGCTCCCGGTGAGAATCACTGCATGGCCGGGACATGTATGGGTGATACCGTGCTGATAGTGTGCTTCAGTGAAGTTGGCGCCCCGCCGGAGAAAGAGGTTGAATCCGCCGGGAGAGAAGTGCGACTGGAACCGGCGCAGATAATCCGCTCGCAACTGATCGATGGCAATCACCACGGCCAGCTTCACCCGGCTGGGGAGCTGGACCTGCGCCGAGACCGGCGAGCCGAGGAGCAGCATCCCGGCGGCCACACTCGCTACCGCCGCGCTCCTCATTGACCGAGTCTCCGGACAAAAACTTCCCGCGCCTGGCGAATCCTTTGCAGAGCGCTCTGCTTCTCGGTTTCTGTGTTCCAGCTGTCGTGGGATTCGGCAGCGGCCTCGAGTCGGTTGATCCAGCCGATGAAGTACTCGGCATCCGCCCGAGATCGCGCTGGCTGCCCGCCGACAGTTACATAGATGGGACTGGTTGTGGCATAGGGATAGAAGTCCAGAACAGGATAGGCCGGGCCGTTGCCCCGAGCGCGCAACAGATACCAACCGCTCTGCAGCACCGGCAGCTTTACCGTAGTCTGGGCGCTAGTCCGCTCACCGCTCAGCGATATCTCCGCTACCACCTTGCCGTTTCCCACAATCTCGAGCCGATCGACCGGCACGTAGGATTGCAGCGAGACCCGAGCCGAGAGCGTTTTGCCACCGGCTGGTAGCTGGATTTCGTCACCGAGGTCCTTCCCTGCGAGCTGGAACCCCAGGAGAGGCCCATTCGTCGCAAAGCTCCGGCCTTGCTTCAGCGCGGCGAGCCATCGACGGTAGTCGAGAGGCACTCCACTGCGAACGAAGACCCGGTTCATGCCCACCGGCCCCCGAAGTGAGGCGAAGTTAGCCATGGCGTCGGTACCAGCCCCTGCCGGCAATCGAAAGCCACAGTTGAGCAGCTGATACCAGACCTTTGCGGTCGCCTCATAATCATCCACAAATCCCAGAGCCTCGTAGTAGTCCACTTTGCCTAGGGCCACGTCCACCGGGAGTTCGTGAGTGAGCGGCTTGCTGGTGTCACCGGGCTGAGGGTAGATATCGAACGGGTGCACGTAGCCGGTGAGGGCGCCTTGCTCGTGGGCCAAGTCCATTACCTCGGCGTTGGTCGGATGCAGACTGGCGGCTCCGGTGTTCGCGTAACCGGCGTAGCCGGGCAGGATCAGGTTACGCTTGAGGCCAAGCAGCCCGGTGTGACCCCAGTAGCTCGTGTGATACTCCTGCCCGTGGGCGATGAGAGTGGATGAGTCGGATACCCGGTCGAGCTGCCCGGAGAAGTACTCTACATCGGGAATTCGCCCCTCCTTGTTGACGATCAGATTCTCGATCACGTGTACGTCCTCGGCCTTGGCCTGTTGGCGCAGCCGGGGCGGACTGTTGCGATAGGCACCGCCGTAGTTCATGTGAACGTGGAGGTCCCCGCTGAACCAGCCGGCCCGGGGCATATTCACCAGCCGCTCGAGCAACACTCGCACCTCGCTCTTTCCAGCTGCTGCGACCGTGACGGTGGCCCGGCCGACCCGATACTCCGGTCCGCGCGACACCTCCACCGTGTAGCGCCCGGCCGGAACGGTGAGAACCGAGCTTCCGGCCGTGTGGAAGTACCCGTACTCGAACTCTCGTGAGTTCCGGTCGAATGCGTCGTCGGCGTAGCGCCAGGCTGTATCGGGCGCAAAGCTCTGTCCGTTGGCTCCCGCCACAGAGACGCGGGCAGCAACCGGAGCCTGCGTTGCGCCATCCAGTACGGTCAGGTTGATACGGCCCACCGGCTCACGATAAACTCGCCGCGTCGCGTGAATTCTGCGGATCAGGCCACCCGGGACATCTATCACCCGCAGCTCGGTATTTCCCAGCTCGTTCGAGATGTAAGCGATCCGGGTACCATCGCGGGACCAACGCGCCGCGGTGGCGTCTCCACCCTGGTACGTAAGCTGGAGCGGATCACCTCCGTCAGCGGTCATAAGCCACAGCTGATGCCACTGGGTGCCGAGATAGGAGCTGTAGACCACGCGCTTTCCGTCAGGACTCCAGTCCGGACGCGCCTTCCAGGTTGTTTCCTCGTAGCGCAGCTCTCGGAGCTCGGCTCCAGGAGCGGCGCGCATCCTCCAGAAACCTCCCGATCCCCAGATGTGACCTCGGTTGGAGATGAGAATCAGCTCGGTGCCATCAGGCGACCAGGTAGGCGAGAGATATTGATCGTGTGCCCCGTAGTAGTAGCGTGGCAGGCCGCCGGGCCGGTCTTCGGTGAGACGTACCGGACTCTCGAGCTTCGAATTGGAGATCGCCCCTATGAAGACGTGCCAACGTCCCTGATAGGCGGTGGACACAAAGGCGAGACGGTCGCCTTTAGGAGACCAGCGCGGCTCCAGGTTGACCGCCCCATCGCTCAGCACGCTCTTGTTCGAGCCCGATTGAAGATCCAGCAACCGCAGCTCGATCGCATCGCTCCGGTACGACGCATACACCACGCTCCGGCCATCCGGGCTCCAGTCCGGCTGGTGGTCGTATCCCGGTCCAGAGGTGAGTTGACGGGCCTCAGGGCTATCGATCCGCTGCCGCCAGAGTGTTCCCTGCATGGAGTAGATCACCTCTGACCCGTCCGGCGACCAGGTCACCGCGCTGGGCCCGCTGGTTACCTGAGGCAGATACATCTCCCGGTAGTAGTAGCTGTGCGGGACCTTGATCTGCTTCAGGACCGGCTGCCGCTGGGCCTCGAGTGTCTGCGGCAGGGCAACCAGCACAGCGCCGATCAGGAACCAGATGAGCTTCATGCGGGTCCTGTAGAGAAGTTGCTCGCCGCCATCAAGAGCCGGAGCGCCGGCCTCGCAAGTA
>DASPKB010000054.1:0-7856 GCA_035628315.1 Gemmatimonadales bacterium
ACACTCAGCGCGGGCTCTACCTCCGCCAGCTGCAACGGTGGGTGGAACACTTTCCCCGGACCCAGCTGCTGGTTCTCCAGAGCGAGTGGCTCTTTCGCGATCCTGCAGCTGCGAGCCAGGCGGTTTATGCCTTCCTGGGACTGCCCGAACACCGGCTCGACTACTACAAGCCTTTCCTTCAGGGCGACTACCAGCGGGAAATACCCCGGGAGTTGCGCAGCAGACTCGCCGCCTACTTCGACCCGTTCAACCGCGACCTGTACCGGTGGCTAGGGCAGGAATTCGACTGGACATGATGAACTCCGGGCGGCAGTCGAGTATCGCGTTCTTTCTTCCGACGCTCACCGCCGGCGGAGCCGAGCGGGTCATCATGAATCTTGCTCAGGGAATGTCGGAGCGGGGAATTCGGGTAGACCTCGTCGTGGCCACCGCGACGGGAGCCTTCCTCGAGCAGATTCCGTCCACGGTGCGCCTGATCGACCTCAAAGCCTCCCGGGTGATCTCGAGCCTGGTTCCTCTTATAGCGTATCTGCGGCGCGAACGGCCCAGAGCTCTGATCGCCTCGATGAGCCATGCCAACGTCGTTGCGCTCTGGGCTGGAAGGCTCGCGAGGAGCGGAACTCCCATCATTGCGACGGTCCATACCACGATGTCTCAGTATGGCCCGCAGCAGAGCTTCGTGGCCCGGCGGCTCTGGCCTCGTCTGCTGCGGGCGTTCTATCCCTGGGCGGCCCGGGTAGTGGCCGTTTCCCGGGGAGCGGCTGATGACCTGGCCCGGACCACGGGATTAGCTCGCGACCAGATAGAGGTAGTGTACAACCCGGTGATAACGCCGGCCGTGCTCGCCGGAGCTCGCCAGCCTCTGGATCATCCCTGGTTTGCCCCGGGCCAGCCGCCAGTCATTCTCGGCGCAGGACGGCTTACCGCTGCCAAGGATTTTCCTACCCTGGTCCGCGCCTTCGCCGAGGTGCGCCGCTGCCGTAGCGCACGTCTCCTGATTCTGGGCGAAGGAGAGGAGCGGCCCCGGTTGGAGTCACTGGCGCGAGAGCTGGAGCTGAACGGCGACTTTGCGCTCCCCGGCTACAGCGAGAACGCGACTGCCTACATGGCGCGCTGCGCCGTCTTCGTGCTCTCCTCGGCCTGGGAGGGGTTGCCGACTGTTCTGGTCGAGGCCCTTGCGGCCGGCGCCCGAGTGGTATCCACTGACTGCCGGAGTGGCCCGCGAGAGATTCTGGGAGACGGGCATCTCGGTGCGCTGGTGCCTGTCGGCGATGTATCCAGCCTGAGCGCCGCCATCCTCGCTGCACTGAGTCAGGGCCCGAGCGCCACCAGCATGGAATCCCTGAGACTGTTCACCCGGGACGCTGCGGTGGACCACTACCTCCAAATCGTCGAGCAGGCACAATGACAGCAGTTGCCTACGCCGCCTTGTGGCTCTTCGTGTTCTCGGTTCCCTGGGAACGAGTCATAGTTATCACCGACGTAGCCATTGTTACACGGGCCACTGGCGCCCTGGCGCTCGGTCTGGCGCTACTCGCCGTCATCATCTCGGGCCGGTTCCGTCGCTGGCGTCCCTTTCACCTCCTGGCGCTGATGTTCGTACTCTGCGCCGGAGTGGGGGTCATGACTCTAGGGCTGCCGGTGATTCCCAAGAAGTTCTGGACCTATACCCAGCTACTGCTGGTCTTGTGGATGATCTGGGAGCTGGCGGTATCTCGGAAGCGGGTGACTGGCCTGTTCGTGGCATACGTGCTTGGCGCGTACGTCGCTGCTATTGCGACGATCATGGTATACGTCACTCAGGGAGGGTCTCTCCGCCGGTTCGCTGCCGCAGGAGGAGACCCCAACGATCTCGCCATGACGATCGCGCTGGCCCTCCCGATGGCGTGGTATCTCGGCATGACCCTCCGCCAGCCGCTGGTGCGCTGGATTTGCCGGGGATTCCTGCCGATCGGCCTGCTCGTCCTGGGACTCACCGGCTCCCGCGGAGGGATGCTGGCCGGCCTGGTAGGGATGCTGATCGTGCCGCTAAGTATGACCAGACTGTCACCCGGCAGACTCGCCACCGGAATCGTCATGCTGGTTCTCTCCGGCACGCTCGCCGTGTACCTCGTGCCCGAGCAGACGGTGGAACGGCTGGCGACCACCGGGCAGGAAGTGGAGGATCTCAGCCTGGGAGGTCGCTTCAAGCTCTGGCGTGCAGGGCTCATCGCGTTTGTCGAGAAGCCGATCCTCGGCTACGGGACCTCGGGATTCAAGACCGCGGTCACGCCCCAGCTGGGTATTCGGGCCCAGGTGGCTCACAATTCCTTTCTTTCGGTGCTGGTGGAGCAGGGGCTGCTCGGCTTTGTGCTGTACACGGCCATGTTCCTGTCGGTGTTCTGGGCGGTGCTACGACTTCCTCGCCCCGAGCGGCGGTTCGCGCTCGTGCTGCTCGGCACGCTCACCGTTACTATGCTCCCGCTCACCTGGGAGGATCAGAAGCAGGTCTGGTTTGTGATGGCAGCGCTGGTGGGGCTCGCCGCGGCGCCTGACCTGATGTTCGCTGCAGCACCGGCGCAGACCTCGAGACCATACCAGCCGTATCGTGCCGGCAGTCCGGCGATGGCGAGTCGCCCCAGAGAACCCTGGACCGGCCGTCCGGTGGGACGCTATCGGCCGTAATGCCCAAAGTCAGCGTGGTCACCACGGTGTATAACGGGGAGCCGTATTTCGATCGAGCCATCCCCGGTATCCTGGCGCAGAACTTCGATGACTTCGAGTTCGTGCTGGTAGACGATGGCTCCACCGACCGGACCCTGGAACGACTGCGGGACTTGGAGGCGCAGGATCGGCGGGTCCGGGTCTTCTCGGCAGGCCGGTTGGGCGCTGCCGCCGCAGCCAATTTCGGCATATCGCGGTCACGGGGTGAATACATCGCGCGTCAGGATTTTGACGACAAAAGCTACCCCGACCGGCTGCGGCTCCAGACCGCACTCCTCGACGCCCGACCGGAGGTGGGACTGGTCGGTGGCTCATACCTGCTGATCGATGAGCGGCGCGGCGAACGATACGAGCGAATGCCGCCCACCAGGCATGCTGAAATCCGGGCCGCCATGGCGAGGTACATACCCATTGCTCACACCTTCGCCACTTACCGCCGCCAGGCGTGGAGCGAGGCCGGAGGATATCCCGAGGTGAAAAATCTGATCGACCTGCGCTTCTATCTCCGTATTGGAAAAGCCGGCTGGCACTTTGCCGGGGTGCCTGAGGTCCTCGGCGAACACTACGTACACGAGTCGAGCTTCTTCCATAAATCCCTGACGTACGGCCAGCGGCAGCGGGAGCTGGCCCGGGTGCAGGCTCAGGCCGTCCGGGACCTGGGGCTCCCGGGCTGGATGTATCTCTTTGCGCTCGCCCGTCACGCATACGTCTATATGCCGACCGGGCTGAAGCGTGTGGTCCGGCGCGGGCTGGCCGGCTCCCGGGAGCGGGACATATGAAAATCCTCCTGCTCTCCACCAGCATGGGCATGGGCGGAGCCGACAAGCTGCTGCTCACGGCAGCACGGGCGATGCAGGGTCACGGTCACGCTGTCCGCATCGTATCGCTCACCCCGTTGGGCCCCATGGGGCAGGAGGCGCGAAGCCTCGGCATCCCGACCGATTCACTGGAGATGCGGCGGGGCGTGCCCGATGTTCGAGCGCTCTTCCGGCTGGCCCGAATGGCGCGCGAGTGGTGCCCCGACGTGGTGCACAGTCATATGGTGCACGCCAACCTGATGGCGCGTGCCCTTCGGCTGCTGGTGCGGGTTCCCGTGCTGGTCTCCACCATCCACAACATCTACGAAGGAGGCGCGCTGCTGATGGCCGGCTACCGTCTCACAAATGGACTGGTTGATCACATAACCATCGTGAGCGAGGCGGCGGCTGAACGATTCGTGAACGAGCGCATCGTGCCGCGAGAGCTTCTGACCGTGGTTCCCAACGGCGTGGACACCGACCTGTTTGCACAGATTCCCGCGGGAAGCCGTGAAGCGTTGCGAGCCGAGTGGGGTGTCGGCAACGAGTTCGTCTGGCTGGCGGTGGGACGGTTCGAGATCGCCAAGGACTACCCCAACATGCTGCGGGCCTTTGCCCGGGTGCGCGAGAGCATGTCAGGAGCCCGGCTGATGCTGGTCGGTCGAGGATCTCTACAGAACGAGACTCAGCAGCTGGTCACCGAGCTGGGGCTGGAAAGCTCCGTACGCTTTCTCGGAGTGCAGAGCCAGATCCCTGCCATCATGAACGCAGCCGATGGCTTCGTCCTGTCCTCTGCCTGGGAAGGCATGCCCATGGTACTGCTCGAAGCAGCGGCCGCGGGATTGCCCATCGTTGCCACTCAGGTAGGGGGAAATCACGAGGTGGTACGCGAAGGAGAAAGTGGCTACCTGGTTCCGCCCCGAGATGCCGACGCGCTCGCCGCGGCCATGCAGCGACTCATGCGGCTCTCCGAATCAGAGCGGCGCGCTATGGGAGCCCGGGGACGAGAATACGTCCGCACCCACTACGGTCTACACCGCGTGGCCGACCGCTGGGAAGGCTTGTACCAGGAAGTGCTCGGGCGAAAGAATCACCTTGCCGCCGCCTCCCGGCCCGCAATGGACCGGGTTGGGTCTTCTCAGGTCGGTGACACCCACCCCGACTTGCCCTCGCCGGGAGGCGCTGGAGGGCAGCGATAAACCTGCAGGTAGTGCTGCCGGAGATCGACTCTTCCGATTCCGCGGGTATGCCGCAGCTGGCAGTGGTCGTAAATCCAGTGAATCAGCCCGCCTCGGGTGAGGTTGGTGCGGAAGGGATGTGAGGGCGCCGGCGCCACGATCCATAACACTCCATCCTGTCCCTTCCGGTCCAGTTCACTCATGGTCTCCGCCAGCGGGCCCGGCAGGCGCAGGCGCCGGACCTCCGTCCCGGGCAGATAGTGGGTCAGTACCATGTATTGGTCCGAGAACACCACGTCGCCCGGTTTTACCCGCGACTGAAGCCACTCACCGACCCCTCGAAAATCATACCTGCGGCCATCTCGTAAATCCGAGAGCAGTGTCGGCAGGGCAGAGGCCACGAAGAACATCGTAAGGGTTGCCGGCACCAGCCAGCGCGGCCGCACTCTCCAGTCCACCTGGGTAAGTCGGTACAGGAAATAACCCGCTCCGAAAAAGAATACCGGGGTTGATGGCAGCAGGTAATACTGGGAGACCGGTGTCCGCAGCGAGAGCAGGGCCAGAAACAGAACCGGAAACACCGCAATGCTCACGAAATAACGAGCCAGACTGCGATCCTGGTCCCGCCAGAGCAGGTAGAGGCCGGTCATCGCGCCGAGGGCAAGCGGGATCGTGAGGCTTTCCAGGAAGTTCAGCACATATGCCACCTGCTTGATACCGGGAGTGAGCGGCACCCACAGGAGGAATTGCCCGCTTCCAGGATTCTGATCGTGTTCGGAGATCCAGCCCTGAAGGATGGGCACGAAGCGAATGGCTACGATGACGGCGACCACCGCGGCCGCGACTGCTCCCCAGCGGAAGGTCCTATGCTGCCATGCCTGACGCAGACTGCTGGGGCGCAGGTAGGCCCACGCGATCAACAGAATTGGACCGCCGAGCAACAGGATGGAAACCGGGTGAGCCAGCACCGCGAGGACCGCGGTGATCACTCCCAGCACCAGCATTCCCGGCCGGCGATCCCGCACCCCGATGTACAGCGCGTACGGATACACCGCAGAGAGCAGGAATACGAGCGACCAGTAACGAGCTAGCTGGGAGTACATCACGTGGAGCGGGCTGACCGTGAGCAGCAAGGCGCTGAAAAGGGCGGCGGTGACCCCGAGCAGTCGCTTGGCAACCAGATACACCACCGGCACCGCGAGCACACCGAACAGAGCCGGGAGGAGCCGCAGCCCAAACTCGTCCAGCGGCATGAACGGGTAAATCAGGAAGTAGTTGAGCAGGTAGCCAAGCGGGCGGGGATTGCTGAACTGGGGCTCATCTGAGTCCCGAAGGGTGAACATCTCGGTCGCCTGAAAGCTCCAGTCACCCAGCTCCCAGAATCGGATGAGCAGCGCAAGGAGAGTGAGGCTCGCCACCAGCCAGGCCGCGCGGGTTCTCTGCCGCTTCTCGTCCGGCCCCGGCTCGTATGATTGCAATCGCTCCGGCTGCTGATGTTCTGCTGCGCGCATGACAGCCTCAGGTGACGAGAAAGGAGCGAGCCCCATGCATTGGAGTGGCGGCCTCGCGGGAAAGTAACTCAGTGTACGGCAGCACGTTCCATGCCCCCTGGCCCGCGATCCACACTCCGTGCGAAATCCGGCTCTTGACAAAAGTGACGGTGCTCACGATGCTGTATGCGGCGCGAGCCTAAGACAACGAGATGACACCACCCCGGTGATCATTCCTTCGCGTCCTGTACGACTAGCCCCAATAGTCTCAGCAGAACCTGTAGGGTAAACACTAGACAATAGGGATCGGCAGAGTTCCTGCCTGTCCCCCTCCGGGACTGAAGTCAGCCTCGACGAGCCGCCGCTCTGGCCGTGCCAAGCGCTGGCCCCTCGCCTGCACAGCCCGGGTTACTTCATCACCCAAGTGACGGAGAGGAAGCCTCACTATGACCTATGCCTCTGAGTTCGCCCGCTGGGCGACTCGACTGCGAGCACCGCTTTTGGTGGTTCTGGCCCTGGCCTTCGCCGGCTGCGACAAGACCGACGAAATAACCGGGTCCTCTGAAGCAACCGAAACCCCGGCAGGCGACGCCACGACGGTTGACGCCTCCTTCAACTCCGGCAGGTTCCGTGGCGGTATCCCGATGGGGCACTTCTCCATGCCCACCAGCCAGTTCGGGGCCGAGTACAACGGCGCCATGCGGAACATCTGGCCTCAGGAGCTGGTCAAGGAGCTTTCGGCGATCCGGGCTCGCGGCGGCCGGGTGGTACTCATGATGGCAGGCCACGAGCGCCACTACAAGAGCGGCGGCCGGTTCGACATGAACAAGTGGAAGCAGCGGATCAACCGGTACCGCGGCGTCAACTTCCAGTCCTTCATCAACGACGGCACGATCATCGCCCACTACCTGATCGACGAGCCAAACGATCCGGAGAACTGGAGACAGCCGATTCCGGGATCGGTTCTGGATGAGATGGCGGCTTACAGCAAGCGGCTCTGGCCCAACATGCCGACCGTGGTTCGCGCCGAAGCATCCTATCTCGCCAAGTGGCCGACCAGATATCGCCACCTTGATGCCGCCTGGGCGCAGTACGTGACCAGGAAGGGGACCCCGCGTGAGTTCATCCGCCGCAACATCGCTGATGCCCAGCGTAAGGGACTCGCGTTGGTCACCGGCCTCAACATCAGCAAGGGCGGCAGGAACCGCTCGAGGCTGAGCGCCGAGCAGATCCGCACAGCCGGCAGAGAGCTGCTCAGCTCGTCCTATCCCTGTGCCTTCATCAGCTGGACCTACAATTCGCAGTATCTCTCCACCCGGAGCGTTCGGGAAGCCATGAGAACGATCCGTCATCTGGCACAGAACCGGGCGGCGAAGTCCTGTCGTAGCTGAGAAGATTCCTCTGGTTGGTAAAAAAGTGGGGCCGCGTCGTTCGCGGCCCCACTTGCTTCACATATAGGGGACCCATCGAGCTACCAGCCGCCGCGCCGCCCCAGCATAACCGGCAGCGTTTTCAGCATGATCCGGAAGTCCTCCGCTAGCGATTGCCGGCGGATGTACTCCAGGTCGTAGTGCACCTTGGTCCGCACATCCTCCAGCGAGCGATCGTAGTGGTGGTTGATCTGGGCCAGTCCGGTGATCCCCGGCTTGGCCCGCTGGCGCAGGGGATACTCGGCGATGTGCTCGCGC
>DASPKB010000055.1:0-3332 GCA_035628315.1 Gemmatimonadales bacterium
CGGTAGCCGTCGGGGCACGCGAGCCGGAGCTCGAAGCCGAGCGCGCCGGCGGCGTTGAGCCAGCTGTTGGCCATGTTGTTCCCGTCGCCGATCCACGCGACGACCTTCCCATCCCACCCGCCGAGGCTCTCGCGGATCGTGAGCAGGTCGGCGAGCACCTGACAGGGGTGGAGCAGGTCGCTGAGGCCGTTGATCACCGGGATGGAGGCGAAGCGCGCCAGCTCCTCGACGTCGGCGTGATCGTAGGTGCGGATCATGATGCCGTCGAGATAGCGGGAGAGCACCCGGGCGGTGTCGCGGATCGGCTCGCCCCGGCCCAGCTGGATGTCGCGGGAGGAGAGGAAGAGGGCATGGCCGCCGAGCTGGAAGGCGCCAACCTCGAAGGAGACCCGGGTACGGGTGCTGCTCTTGGCGAAAATCATCCCCAGGGTCTTGCCGGCCAGCGGCTTGTCCTTGTAGTCGCCCCGCTTCATGCGGGCGGCAAGGTCGAATACTGCGAGGAGCTCGGACTGGCTGAAGTCGGGGATGGCGAGGAAGTGGCGGACCGGAGTCATCGGGAGGGGATTGTAGCGAAGCCAGTCGCCAGTCGCCAGTCGCTTAGCTCCGCCCTCTCCGTCCTTACAGGATATACCTCCTCAGATCATCGTCACTCACGATCCGGGCCAGCCGCTCTCGCACCTTCTCCGCGTCGAACAGGATCCGCTTCTCGGGGTAGTCCGGCAGCTCGAACAGCACGTCCTCCATCAGCGCGGCCATCACGGTGTGGAGCCGGCGGGCGCCGATGTTCTCCATCCGGTCGTTGGCCATGAAAGCCACCCGCGCGACCTCGGCGATTCCGTCAGGGGTGAACTCGAGCTCAACGCCTTCCGCCATCACCAGGGCCTGGTACTGCTTGGTGAGCGCGTTCTCCGGCTCGGTCATGATCCGGACGAAGTCCTGCTCGGTGAGGGGCGAGAGCTCCACCCGGATTGGAAAGCGGCCCTGGAGCTCCGGAATGAGATCCGACGGCTTGGAGACGTGGAAGGCGCCGGCCGCGATAAACAGGATATGATCGCTCCGGACGTAGCCGTAGCGGGTCTGCACGGTGGAGCCTTCGACTATCGGCAGCAAATCGCGCTGCACCCCCTCGCGCGACACGTCGGGTCCGCCCGCCTGCCCCCGCTCGCCCGCAATCTTGTCGATCTCGTCGATGAAGATGATGCCGTGGTTCTCGACCCGGTCGAGCGACTCATTCACCACGTCGTCCATGTCCACCAGCTTCTTCAGCTCTTCGTCCACCAGGATCCGCTTGGCCTCGGGCACCTTCACCGTGCGCCGCTTCTTCCGTTTGGGGAGCATGTCCTGAAGCATCTCGGTGAAGTTGATGTCGGCGCCCACACCCTCGAGCCCCTGCGGAGGCTGGATCAGCTCCATCATGGGAAAGCCCTGCTGCTGCACCTCCAGCTCAACCTCGCGGTCATCCAGTTTACCCTCGGCCAGCATGGTCCGGAGCTTCTCCCGCGAGCGGCTGCGCCGCTCCTCCTCCAGCGTCGGCGCCTTCTCGGATTTCGCCTGCCCGCTGGACGAAACCACAAACACGGAGCTCAGCTCCGCCCTCTCCGTCTTATCCGCCCTCTCCGCCGGCGGAGGCGCGGCCGGGAGCAGCAGATCCAGCAGCCGCTCGTCCGCCCGCTGCTCGGCCTGGGGATAGACCTCGTCCTCCCGCTCGGTGCGCACCAGGTTGATCGCCGAGTCGACCAGGTCGCGCACCATGGACTCGGCGTCGCGTCCCACGTAGCCCACTTCGGTGAACTTGGAGGCCTCCACCTTGATGAAGGGCGCGCCCGAGAGGCGGGCCAGCCTGCGGGCGACTTCGGTTTTGCCGACGCCGGTGGGGCCAATCATGATGATGTTGTAGGGAGTGATCTCGTCCCGGATGTCATCCGGCGCCTGGGCCCGGCGCCAGCGGTTGCGCACCGCGATGGCGACCGCCTTCTTCGCCGCTTCCTGTCCCACGATGTAGCGGTCCAGCTCCGCCACGATCTGCCGTGGCGGCATCTCCTCCAGCCAGGGCATGGGAGTGGTGGGAGGGGGCGCCTCCTCCGAGAGAGTGAGATCCTTGGCGGGCTCGGCCATGTCTTAAAGGTAAGTGATGGTCGGAAGGAGCGGAAAAGGCGGAGCTAAGACTTTCTCCCGTCCCCCGGCAGCTCGAGGATGGTGATGTTCCGGTTGGTGAACACGCAGATATCGGCAGCGATGTCGAGCGAGCGCTGAACGATGTCGCGGGCGGAGTGGACCGGCTCGGGCAGCAGCGCGCGGGCTGCGGCGAGGGCGAAGTTGCCGCCCGATCCGATGGCCACGATGCCGTCGTCCGGCTCGATCAGCTCCCCGGATCCGCTCAGGAGAAAGCTGTGCTCCAGGTCGGCAACAACCAGCAGCGCCTCCAGCCGGCGGAGCATGCGGTCGCTGCGCCAGTCCTTGGCCAGCTCCACCGCGGCCCGGGGCAGATTGCCGGGATAACGGTCCAGCTTCTCCTCGAATTTCTCGTAGAGCGTGAGCGCGTCGGCCACCGATCCGGCAAAGCCGGCCAGCACCTTGCCGCCCTTTAGCGCGCGGACCTTGTTCGACTGCGACTTGACCACGGTCTCGCCGATGCTGACCTGTCCGTCGCCGCCCAGCGCGACCCGGCCGTTCTTTCTCACGCCGAGAATTGTGGTTCCGTGGAAGTTTCCCATCACGCTCTTGGATGTGCCTGGTTGTACACCTTCTTCAGTCTCTCCACGCTCGTGTGGGTGTAGACCTGGGTCGTGCTCAGCGACGCGTGGCCCAGCAGCTCCTGCACCGCGCGGAGATCAGCCCCGGCATCGAGCATGTGGGTGGCGAACGTGTGCCGCAGCGAGTGGACCCGGAGTCCGTCGGCGCCTATACCATCGAACATGCGGTGCACCACCCGCTGAACTCCCCGCGGCGCCAGCCGTTTTCCCCGGCGGCTCACGAACACCGCGCGCCGGTCTCCTCCCCGGCTGCCGACGGCGGCTGCCCGCAGGTTAAGATAGCGGCGCAAGGCCAGCACGGCGCGCGAGCCGACCGGCACGATCCGCTCCTTCTTTCCTTTTCCCCGGACTTTCAACTGGTCGGAGAGCAGATCGAGGTCCTCGAGATTCATGCCGCTCAGCTCCGACAGCCGGATGCCGGTCGAGTAGAACAGCTCGAGGATCGCGAGGTCGCGGGTGGGCTCCAGCTCGTCGGCTCCCGCGCGCGATTCCGCCCAGGCGAACAGCTTCTCGGTCTGCTCCCGGTCGAGGTAGCCGGGGAGCCGCTTGTCGAGCTTGGGCACCTTCGCCGCGCGGGTG
>DASPKB010000056.1:0-5655 GCA_035628315.1 Gemmatimonadales bacterium
CCCGCTGCAGCTGTCTCCACTCTCGTTCAGCCCCTCACAAAAAGCAAAGATGAAGGCACCGAGTCCAACGCCACCAATCACTCCGCCGATCACCAGACCCTTCTGCCACTGAGTCGGCCGGATGCCGTGCGAGGTGTCGGCTGCACTCGCCGACCCGGTCCTGAAGGCGAAAAGCATTGACGCTGCCGGAGGTGCGATCCAGCGAACCATTTGCTGGGCGTTGGCGCTGGACGCGGCTGCGAGCACTAGGCTCAAGGCAAGCAGGCTGGAGCGGCTCAATGGCTCTCCGAGTCACGATACCAGGGTCTCGGCGGCCAGCCGGGGTCGATCTCGATGATCGCGGGCTTCACGTACGCTGCAGGGCGCGGTTGGGAACCAGATCTCGGATTGCGCGGTGCACCTCGTCCGGATCGCGCACGTGCCACAGCGAGATCGTGGCGGGTGGCGCACCAATCCGCTCGAGGATGATGCGATAGGACTCGCAGCGCACCCGGACCACGTCGGACCAGCGGAGCGTCATCCGCTTCCCTGGTCCCTGGATGGTGAGCCCCTCTTCCGTAAGCCTGGTTCCCAGATTCCGGAGAGCGCTCCAGGTTAGGGCGACCAGCACAGTACCGAGCACCACGCTGGCGCCGACGGCCACCCACTGGGATGGAGTCGCCGGCCGATTCACCCTGACGGCGAGCCACACGGCATCTCCCGCCGCGAGGGTGCCGAGCAAGGCAAGGGAGCGGGTCGCACCAGCCCGCAGGTCTCGGTTGATCGATTCCAGGTTCATAAATCCGATCCAGCCGCCGTATGGGTGAGGGGATTCGCGAGTTACCAGCCTCCCCTGCGACCTACCGGAGCCGGCAGCAAATCCTGGCTGGGGTAGCGCATGCTATCCTCAGACGCGGGTGCCGCTTCGCATGCGGCTCTTCAGTCGTCCGCAGGAGGCTGGGTGGTTGGAAGCATATCGCACGCCAGCGCTGAGACCTGCAGACAGTTGCACCAGGCGGAGCCGGACGGGGGCCCCAGGTTCATGATCCGATGCGTCGCTCGATCTCCCACGCGTGAGCCATCGCATGCCAGGCAGCTCGCCTGACGAAGTACCGTGCCGGCCAGCGCTTTCCGCCCCGAGGACCGGTTTCCGGGATTTCGCCGCGAGCGGATGCGCGCAGTCCTTCTATCATGGCACGCCGGATTTCCTCCACCGGGTCCGGAGACCTGCTGCTCGTCGGTACCTTCCAGCCCAACCCACTCAGATAGCTCCGGTCGGCCTCGATCACGTGTCGTACGATCGCATCCAGCTCTCGTCCGCCCCCACGCGGTCCCTTGCTGAGGACCTTTCCGGTCGCCTGCTTCCGGGCCGCATCGAGCCCACGCCAGGCCGCCCGGAGCACCTTTTCCAGGCGGGCGTAATCGTTCGGACCGGCGGCTGCTTTATCTGACGAGGGAATCACGCCCGGAGCGCCGAAGTCGGTGGTCGCATTCCCGCGCAGCCGCTCGACTACTCGGAAGTCTTCCACTCCGCTCGGCGACTCGAAGCCGAGCCGCGCCGACCGAACGATTGCAGCATAGCGGGAAGCGTAGTCCAACAGCGCCTGGAGAGCGGCCGCTTCATCCGGTCCGCTTCGGCACCACCCCGGCCACTCTACGGCACAGGCGAAGATCCGCTTCGAGCCGATCTCGAGATAGACGTCGTGCTTCGGCACCTACAATGTGATTACTGGTAATGGGCCTGGGGTCGAGCTGGCCCTCGGCGCGAGGTATCCACACAAGGCTGAGCAGCGCCAGACTGAATCCCCTGGTCGTATGCTCCCATCTCTACTCCGGACGGGCCCGTCTCGCCCAGCGCACCAGTGCGGTGCCGGCAACGATGCCGGTCAATCCAGCGACAATCCACCCCGGCCGAACCGCCGCTCCTGTGATATAGCCCCGGCCTCCCAGCGCGAGTACGATCAGGCCAAGGAGGGTTAGCAGCCAGCCGAGAGTCCGGTACACTGATTGGTTGGTCATGTTGAGTCCGTGTCTGGCCCCGGAAGTTGCGTTTTTGGTCATCTCTCTCCGAAGCGCTACTCGATTGGTTGCAGTTCAGACGATCGTGGGGTACCGGGTATCTGAACGTCCGGATTCCAACCCGTACGCGTGCAGCGTGTAATCCTGGGCCAACGGTACCTCGGGGCCGCAGACCCAGTGCCGGCGTACTCCGGCGGGGCCACCTGCGCGCCCGCCGATTCCGCCACACCAGGCCGGCGGCATATCAGGTTGAAGCCACCGATCACCACGGTAGCAAGCGCCGTGAGTGTCGGAGCTGAAATCATTCTGCATGCCCAACCTGCTTTTTATGCTTAGCGTGCTCCTTCATCCGCGTGGACCCAGACGTACCGGGGAGAAGCCAGCCCCGCCACAAAGCCTACCAGCGCGCCGGCGCCTGCACCCAACATCCCTATGGCCAGGGCACCGTCTCGCGCTGAAGGATGGCGGCTGCAATCATCGCATCTGGCTACGGCTCCTCCTATAGTGCCCCAGAGGGCGCCGAGGGCTCCCCCGATCGCGGCTCCCATCCAGGCGCCGCGCCAATGCTGGTAGCCTGAATGCACCCGGACACTGTCGGGCACTACAGCCGCGCTAGGGATGTTCGTTGGCGTCCCGCTCACCGCTTCCCAGCTGCTGAAGGCTGTGGCGGGCTGCTGCTGGGCGCCGACTACACTCGCGGTAAGCATTACCATCCCCAGTCCTGCCAACCAACAGAGTTTTATCATGGATTGATCACCTCCCAGAAGGTCAAGCCGGCAATTAGATGGCGTCTCAGGGGCTGCCGCTGCAGCTCCTCAGTACGGCGAGCGGCATATCCGCCTCGGCCAAAAGCTCAGCTATGCCACTGCGTACGCGGAGGTAATCGCTCAGCCCCCGGCTCAGCATGGTCGAATCGATCCGCGAGAATACATCGCGGGCGCGGATCAGCTTGGTGCAGTTCAGCGCGAACTCACCATAGCATTCGCCGCGGTGATTCGCCGCGGTTCTGACCGCTGGCTCGAAGCTGCTCGCGATGATGGCGACCGCAGCGCGAGCCGAATCGAGTGGGGCGACAACGAGTGGGGCGGTCAGAGCCAGTGGAGTGACTGGATCCGTCGCCCACAGCTCCAGCTGTTTGCCTCGGTGGACCAACTGGGTAGCAGAGTCGAGCGGGTCCTCCGCTTGGAGCGCTGCTTGTCGCGCCTCGGGGCATGCATATGCCATGACGTCATGGTCGAGTCTGGCGGTCCAGTTTCGGACGATCGTCAGTTCCTCCTGCGATGGACGCTGGATGCATCCGGTCCAGAAGAACCCGCAACACAGGACCGCGGCTACTGCGGCTCGGCTCATTCGGCACCCTTCGGCCAGGCGCCCCGCAGGAAAGTGCGAACCGCCGCAAAGAAGACCTCAGGCTGCTCGAGGTACGGGAAGTGGCCGACTTGTCGGAGCAGGAGAAGCTTGGCGTTTGGGAGCGCTGCCACCCACTCCCGGGCGCTCGCCACCGGCAACGGATCAGCCTCACCATGAATGACCAGCGCCGGCCGCCGAACTCGATGAAGGGCGGGCCTCCAGTCCCACTCGCCGAGTGATGCCAGGACGTACCGGTCGACACTAGTAATCTTGTTGCGGCGAGATTCGGGAGTGCCGGCACAAAAGTCTCCTCGGCTTCGCCGGAGTGCGGTAGTATCCGGGAAGAAAGGAGCAAACCAGATGACATAGTAAGCCCGGCAGGCCCTTGCATCGCCGGGATCGGCCCGCCTGGCTTCCATCCACTTTTCCATCTGCGCTCGGCTCGCGCTGTCCCGTCGGGCGGAGAGGTTCTGAGAGGCGCTCACCAGCTCCTGACGGCGGAGCGGGATACCGTCCACGATGAGGAGACGCGAAATGCGATCGGGATAGCGCGCGGAATACAGTGCGGCGACTCCGGCTCCCCACGAGTGCCCCAGCAGAGTCACCCGTTCCAGACGGAAGTGTTTGCGTAGCGACTCCAGATCCTCGGCAAATCGCTGGCCGTCGAGCGCGGCTGAATCGGTGACGAGAGATGAACGGCCCGCACCACGCTGATCATAGAAGAGGAGCGTGTGGTCCGCCGCGAGTGGCTTCAGGTCCTCGGCCAGGTAGTCCATCGTGAAACCCGGACCGCCGTGCAGGACTATGACGGTGTCCCTGCCGGTCCCCACTGACCGGTAGAAAAGACGCACCCCACGGCCTGCCGCTACGAAGCCTTCGCGTTCTGCGGGTTCCGGATTGTCTCGCCGACCTGGGGTCTGGCCATACGCCTGACCGGTTATCAGTAGGAGAAAGAGTGCTGCTCGCTTCATGACCCGGAGTCGTCCTCAGGAAGTCTCACCTCGGGCAGCATGATCCCCCAGAAGATCGCAGCGAGTCTGAGACCCGCTGTTGCCGCCATTCCCGCCAGCGCCGCTGCCTCGATCGGGATCCCCTGTCCCGCCAGAACCAGGTAGAGCCCTGCTCCGCCGATCGCCGCCGTGGCATACAGCCGGCCCGGACGCAGGACCATAGGGATTTCGCCGGTAAGCATGTCCCGCAGTACCCCTCCGGCGACGCCTGTGATTGTTCCCATGAGCAGGGCGATTCCGTCCGAGTGTCCCGTCTGCTGGGCGATTTGCACTCCGCCAATCGTGAAGAACGCCAGACCCAGCGCATCGGCGATAAGCAGGGCTCGGCGCGATGCTATCCAGAGCCGCACATAGGTGAGCGTCACCGCGGTAGCCCCCAGAATAACCCAGAGGTAGGTGGGATCGGCGATCCAGAAGATCGGATGTCGGTCGAGCAGGACATCGCGCAACGTCCCACCTCCTATAGCCGTCACCACGGCGATCACCGCGATGCCGAGCAGATCCAGGCTCTTACGGCCGGCCGCCAGCACTCCGCTGATGGCGAACACCGCGACACCACCGAGCTCGAGCATATAGCGCATGACAACCTCTACGTTGCTCCTCGCCTCAGGGAGTGGCAAGATATGCCGGCGGCCGGCGGCTCTGGCCTGTGTGCGCTTCCCGCGCGGGGTCGTCCCCCTATCGGACGCCGTGGCCGCGGCGTTATTCTCTCGACTCGATCCCTAGTCGATCCTGGCTGAAGTGGATCTCCGGGTCTCAGCAGGAGGCCTGATCATGAACCCCAGCCGTGTCGATTGCCGCCGGTTGATTGCTGCGGTGATCTGCTTCATTCTCGCGTGCCAGAACTCCCCGACGGATTCTGGTGGGCCGCCTGACGGGACCGAGGCCGACAGCCTCCGAATAACCGTCCCATCCACACTGCTGGTCAACGACGTCGCGCTTCTGACCGCGAAGCTGTGGAAGGACGGCCAGCACACCTTCGAGTCGCCGGTCAACTGGAGTTCCAGCGATCCCTCCATCGCGAGTCTCACCCCTTCGGGGACGAGCTCGGCCGTCGTGACCGGCGGACGGCGCGGCACGGTCACCATATCCGCCTCGTCGGGAGGCATCGTCACTGAAGCCACTCTCCGGATTACCGCGGAGCTCAGCATCCAGCCCGACTACGTTCTGGCCACGCCGGAGGGCTGGCCCATGGCCGTGGGCGACCAGCTGCAATTGGAGGCCGTATACGTGGACGTGGACGGCGAGCCGATCGCGGAGATTCCGTCGCTCACCTGGAGCTCGACCCCCGCAGCCG
>DASPKB010000057.1:0-5916 GCA_035628315.1 Gemmatimonadales bacterium
GAAGCGATCCAGGTCGGATTGCGTCTGAATGAGCTGAGTTTGATCGTGCCGGTGGGCGGCGTCTGCCGTGAGGTTCACTCCGAATAGTGGCCGCGGAGTATACCAGGACGCAACAGCATTCAGTCCGGCTTGCCCACTTGCTCCAGCCCGGCCGCAATCTCGTCGAATGCCTTGGACAACGCCTTATAGAATTCTGCGTCGGGCTGCGGGGTACCTCCCATCGCGCTGTCCATCTGCAGCTTGCGGGCGAGCCGGGCGGCGTGGCGGATGTAGTCGGTTGCTGGCTTCATAGACGCAGAGGGCGGAATGGGCGGAAGAGGCGGAGACGGTGGCTCCGCGTGGTCACTGGAATTTTAGCGCTACGGCTACTGTTCCGCCTCTCCGCCCTCTCCGCCTTCCCCGCCTTATCTTAGTCCCATGTCTCTTCCTGAAATCGACCTGGTGGTCTACCCCGACGAATGTGATGCGTTCGGCCACCTCAACCAGGCGTCGTTCCTCAGCCTGTTTGAGCGTGCTCGCTGGGAGATGCTGCTGCGGGGACCCGGCATGGATGTGTTTACGCGAGCCGGGGCGTGGCCGGCGATACGGAAAACCGTGATCGACTATCGCGCGGCCGCTTTTCCAGGAGACATTCTCCGCTTCCAGCAGGCGCTGACGCACCACGGCCGCACCAGCTTTACCATGCGGCAGACCGCCCGGCGAGTGCAGGACGACACGTTGATCGCGAGCGCGGAGTTCGTGTTCGTCTGCATCGACCGGCAGGGGCGACCGGTTCCGGTGCCACCTGATTTCGGCGAGTACATGCACACGCATCCCGCGACGAGCGGGAACTTGCAGCGTTTCATGGTGCATGGGGTGAACCTGGCCGTGGAAGTGATTGGGGAAGGGCCGCCGGTGTTGTTCGTGCATGGCTATCCGCTCAACCGGACCATGTGGCGAGCGCAGCTCGACGGGCTCAACGGATTCCGGCGCATTGCTCCAGATCTTCGTGGTATGGGTCAGTCCGATGCTCCGGACCTGGGCTATGGCATGAACATCTACGCCGCCGATCTGGCCGCGCTGTTGGACGCGCTCGCCATCGAGGACGTGATCCTCTGCGGGCTGTCCATGGGCGGGTACATCATCTTCGAGATGCTCCGGACCTGGCAGTCGCGGGTACGCGGACTGGTGCTGATGGACACCCGCGCCGAGGCCGATTCGGCCGAGGCTCGCCGCGCCCGGGACACTGCGGCTGCGCTCGCGAAGGAAGGAGGGGCCGCAGCCGTTGCCGAGTCCATGCTACCCAAGCTCCTCGCTCCGGCCACGTTGAAGAAGCTTCCCGCTGTGGCCGAGAGGGTTCGAAGCATGATCACGGCCACGCCGGTAGCGGGTATCGTCGGGGCTCTGGCCGCCATGCGTGATCGGCCGGACAGTGAGTCGCTCCTCCCCACTCTCGGCCAGATTCCAACGCTTGTAATGGTCGGCGAGTTCGACTCGGTCACGCCGCCAGATAATGCGCGCGCCATGGCGCATGCCATTCCCGGCGCCCGGCTGGAAATTATTCCAGAGGCCGGTCATCTGCCGCCCATGGAGCAACCCGAGGAAGTGACTCGGCGGCTCCGCGAATTCTTGCTGGCACTTGCCTGAAACCTTTTGGTGGGATCGCGCGTTCTAATCTCTGGCGGTGCGATACTGCTTCTGCAGGTCCGCCGTTCGGCAGTCCTTCCACACACCTCGGCTCCGGGATCGCGGCCACGCAGTACGATCCCGGGGCTCCTTTCTATATAAGCCTGGCTGGTCCCTAAGCCCGGGTGGTCCCGTGCTTACCGCTGCGGTCTTCCTGGCGGTTTATCGCTGTTGAAGACTTCCTTGTTCTTCTCGATGTAAGAAGCGTACTGGGGAGGGACATCCTCTTCAGGGAAGATGGCAGTGACCGGACACTCCGGCTCACAGGCGCCACAATCGATGCACTCGTCGGGATGGATGTAGAGCTGATCCTCTCCCTCGTAAATGCAATCCACGGGGCACACGTCGACGCAGGCGCGGTCCTTCACTCCGATGCAGGCCTCAACAATCACATAGGTCATCCTGCGGCTCCTCTTACGTTTGCGGCCCTGCCTGCTGCAATACTCGCAAAGGTATACGAAGGCTGGAGATGCGGCGCAAGGGGCAGCACGCATACTTTATCTTGCTCGCATGCTCCTAAGAATCGTATTCTGCGCAGCGTCCCTTTACTTCACTCCGCTGGCTGCTCAGGAGTGCCGGCCGGCTCGGACTGCGCTGGTCCTCTCAGGCGGTGGTGCCAAAGGGCTGGCGCATATCGGGGTCATCCGAGTGCTCGACAGTCTCGGAATCCGCCCCGATCTCGTGGTTGGCAGCAGCATGGGCGCCATTGTGGGTGGTATGTACGCCAGTGGTTACACCGGACGAGAAATCGACTCTCTGGCCCGCTCACTTCCAATCGCCGACCTCTTCCGTACCTACCAGCCGCGCGCGCCCCGGTCGCTCGGGCCGCTGCAGCCGCTCGTCGTCTGGGAGCAAGGCGAACGCCGGTTCAATCTCCAAAGCGCCACCGTGGTGGAACCGGAGGTCAACGCGCTGGTGAACGCGGCTATGCTTCGCGGCAACCTTCTCGCGCGCGGCGACTTTGATTCCCTGCCGATTCCTTTCCGCGCAGTTGCAGCTGACCTGGCCGACCGGTCGGTCGTCGTGCTCCGTTCGGGTGATCTCGCTCGTGCTGTGCGGGCCAGCTTTGCCATTCCTCTCATTTTTGCGCCGGAATCCCTGGATGGAAGGATCCTCGCCGACGGCGGGCTGGTGGCGAACATTCCGGTGGCAGTGGCCCGAAGCGCCGGCGCGGAGCGAGTGATTGTGTCCGATGCCACCGAGCGACTGGTTGATTCGCTCGACATGTACTCCCCGCTGGTGCTCGCGGATCGGCTGCTTGGGTTTCTCTTCCAACAGCCGGCGGACAGCATGCGTGCAGGCGATATCCTGGTGCGACCCAACGTCGAGGGATTCACCGGACTCAACTTTTCACCGGCAAATGTCGCAACCCTGATTTCCCGCGGTGTATTCGCGGCCGAATCAGTGCTTTCCCGGCGCCAATGCCTGCGGGAGAGCCGCCCGCATCCCTCATTCAGGCTCCCAACGCGAGTCACCGGGTATACCATCACTGCTCGAAATGAGTCGGAACGGCTGGCCCTGGCCCGCATTCTAGGACTGGGGCTGAGTGATTCTCTGGAGCCCGACTTGTTGCGAAGTCGGCTCCGTCAGGTCGGCCAGACTGAAGCGTATCAGGCGATCTGGCTGGCTCCTCGTGGGGCGAGTGACTCGGTGTCGCTGCATGTAACCGTGCGCCGGAGCCCCCGGCGTGTAGCGGGACTCGGGTTGGCCTACGACAACGAATTGGGCGGGCGCATGTGGGTCGGGGCGGTAGATCGTCGGCTGCTGGACCTCGCCCTGGAGGGAAGCGCAGCGGGTTTCCTGGGTGAGCTCCGAAAGGAGCTGAATCTGGGATTCCGGCGCCATTTCCAGATTGGTCGGCAGCTGATGACACCGGCCGTCACGGCGCGCCTGTCCAGCGAATCAGTTCGGCAATTCACGGCAGAAGGAGATGAGCTGAACCCCCTGAAGACCCGGGAGGCATTCGGGTTTGGGGGAGTGGAACGGCCGTTCCTGAACGGCTGGCAGGCGGCGGCCGGTGTGGTGGCTCATGCCTGGGAAGAACCGGCGGCGCATCGCTCCACTCTGGGAGCCACCCTGCGGCTGGCCAAGGAGGACCGCACCGGCTTCCGGGCGGCGGAGGGCTCACTGATCTGGGCGGGACGCTATCGTCGGGTGGCGGTCACGGCTGATGCTAGCGCTCGAATCGGCCTGCTGCGGTTGCGCCCCAGGCTGCGATTCGGGTGGGGCGAGGACCTGCCCCTGCAGTCAACCTTCACACTTGGCGGCGAGGATGGATTTCCCGGACTTCACATTGGAGAGCGTAGAGGAGATCGCGAGCTGCTAGTGGACCTTTTGGTGACCTACCCGCTCAAAGGTCCGTTTGTCGCCCGGCTCGAGCTCGCCGCCGGCCGTTCCGGTTTCGGAGGTCCTGCCTTCACCACCGAAGACTGGCTCGCAGGTGGGCGGATTGGCATCGGAGCCGAAACACCGGTCGGCCCCGTCCGCTTCGAGTACGGAATGTCGGGAAACCGCGACGCGTTCTTCGTGCGACTGGGCCGCTGGTTCTGACGCCCTTTGCGCGGTATCAGAGCTGGGTAGCGTAGCTGGCAGTTCTCGGCTCGGGCGGCCCATACCTCCCGCGGCTGCCATGCTGACGCTGCCATTCCTCCCTCAAGCAGAATGGATCGAGGCCCTGCGGCCGGTCTACCGCCAGGACTCCGTCCAGGTGATCGATCTCGTGCTGGAGCAGCTCGGCTCGATCGCCCTCGACCTCAACCTCGGTCCACTCTCCCTTGAGGTCCTGATATCGGACCCGAATTCGGTAAGCGCGGGAAACCCGGACCAGCAGGTTGGGAAAAGAGAAGCAATCGTCCCAGACCTCGAAATCTTCGGTCCCAATGTCCAGAATCTCGGGATTGATCAGTGGCCACGGCTGCTGCCCCATCTCGATGTACACCATTCTCACGGGAGCGCCAATCTGGGGCGCCGCGATGCCCCGGCCCTGCCCGAAGCGGGCCTGCCAGTCCCGCAGAGTCTCCCGCATATCATCCATGATGACTCGGACAGCAGTGGACTTGGGCTTGGTGATCGGCTCGCAGAGCGTACGAAGTACGGGGTCGCCGAGAAGCCGGATCCTGTGGATTGTCATCGTAGGTTCCGATCTGAAAGTCGTTTCGACCAATATGCAGGAGAGTACGGCCCGCAGCCAGCCTCTCTGGTGGTTGTCCTAGCAACTACTATCGGCCCCCGCTTAGGGACTGGCAATCCAGCGATTAGTCCCCTTTCTAAGTTGATGTAAAATATACTAAGTACTAATTCGCACCAAAACGCTGCTTGAATTGACAATCCCGACTAGTTTACTTAAGATTTGCCACCTATGACTTCCCTGCGCCTTGCCGAGCAGCAACTCGCCTCCCCCCTGGGATACAGGGGAATCCGGGGGGCGGTTCTGGTCCACTTGAAACGTGCTGAAGTGCTTACAACGAGGGAGCTTGCCGATCGGGTTGGTGCCTCGCTCAACGCCGTTCGGCATCATTTGAAAGAGCTGGAAGAACAAGGTCTGGTCGAGTACGAACGTCAGCACCGTGGAGTGGGGGCGCCGGTCTTTGCCTATCGACTCACGCCCGCGGGTGATGCGGTGTTTCCGAAGCGCTATGAGGCGACTCTCACGAATTTGCTGGACCAACTGGTTGAACGCGAAGGACGCGCCAGCACTATAGCCCGTCTCGAATCGCGCTATGAAGCCATGGCTGCGGAGCTTCGGGAACAGCTCGCTGCAGCGAGCCTCGACGAGCGGCTGGCCGCCGTAACCCGGATGCTCACGAGCGAGGGCTACATGGCTGAAGCATCGGTGAGCGACGGCAAAGCGATTTTAACGGAGCACAACTGCGCCATTCGCTTGATAGCGGAAAGGTTCCCGGAGATCTGCGCCGCCGAAGCGAGGTTTCTATCGGCCGTCCTGGGCGGCGAGGTCCAGCGCGAGCGGCACATTCTCAGCGGCTGTAGCGCCTGTGAGTATCGGGTAAATCTCGAGGAGCAGAATGCTCCTCCTGGAGGGGAGAGCGTATGAGTTCGTCAGTCGAGACGCTGGTCAACAAAGAGTACAAGTACGGGTTCGTGACCGACATCGAATCCGATGTCGCTCCCCGTGGACTTAACGAAGACATCATCCGCCTGATTTCGTCCAAGAAGGGCGAGCCTGAGTGGCTGCTCGAATGGCGTCTGAAGGCGTATCGGGGCTGGCTCAAGATGGCCGAGCCTCACAGCTGG
>DASPKB010000058.1:0-2203 GCA_035628315.1 Gemmatimonadales bacterium
CCACACCGGTAGCACCAATCCGATTTTCACCGGTGGCCAGCCTGATGCGGGCGAAGGGCTCGAGCTACTGGCTGAGACCGGCGACCCGTCCCAACTGGTCAGGGCGCTGTCCGAAAAGTCCGGCATCACGAGCGCCGGCGCTGCCGCGCGGCCAACTGGTGGCACCGCCGACGGTCCCATCACTCCGGGGCAGAGCTACGAGTTCGAGATCGAAGCCAGTCCCGGCCAGCTGCTCTCGACCGCGTGGATGTTCGGACAGTCGAACGACCTCTTCTACTCCAACGATCGGCCCATCGCCCTCTTCACGGCCGCCGGCAAGCCTCGCTCCGGAGACATGACTCTCCAGCTCTCGCTCTGGGATGCCGGTACCGAGGTCAACGAGGAGCCCGGCCTCGGCCCGAACCAGGGTCCCCGCCAGGCAACACCCGATGCGGGCGTGACCGAATCGGAGGGGATCGCCCACGTGAAGGACCGCTTCAGCTATCCCCCGACAGGCGACGTGCTTCGGATCACGATTACGCCGGTTGGTGCTCAGGCGGTGAGTAGGCGGGTAAACGGGTAAGCGGGTAGGCGGGTAAGCCGGTACGCAAAGACGACTGCGCTCAGGAAAAGCACCGAGGACCGGGCAGCTTCACTCCGGAAATCGCAGCGGCAATCAGGTCCGAAGCTAAAGCACCAGCGAACAATCAACGGGTGCCGCCATGTCTTCTTCGCACTACGACGTCATCATCATCGGCACCGGCGCCGGCGGAGGTACCCTCGCGTACCGGCTGGCCGCGTCAGGCAAGCGGATTCTGCTGCTCGAGCGTGGTGAGTACGTCCCGCGCGAGCTGGACAACTGGAGCACCCGCGCGGTCAACCTGGACGGGAAGTACCAGACCAGGGAGAAGTGGCGCGACAAGGCGGGTAAGGAATTGCACCCGCACACCAACTACTGGGTCGGCGGCAACACCAAGTTTTACGGCGCGGCCCTGTTCCGCCTGCGCCGCGAGGACTTCGGCGAGCTCAGGCATTATGGCGGCACCTCGCCAGCCTGGCCCATCGGCTACGACGACCTGGAGCCGTACTACACCGAGGCCGAACAGCTTTATCAGGTGCACGGCGAGCGGGGAGAAGATCCTACCGAGCCCTCGGCGAGCTCCGAGTATCCCCATCCGGCGGTGAGCCATGAGCCCCGGATCCAGCAGCTGAGCGACGACTTTAGCCGGCTGGGCTACAAGCCGTTCCACACCCCGCTCGGGATCATGCTCGACGAGCGAAACCGCTCGCGCAGCCGGTGCATCCGCTGCGGCACGTGCGATGGCCATCCCTGCCTGGTCAATGCCAAGGCCGACGCTCAGGTGGTGTGCGTGGACCCCGCGCTGCAGCACGACAACGTCACCCTGCTGACCAACGCCTACGTATCCCGGCTGGAAACCGGTGCGTCGGGGCGAGAGGTGACCCGGGTGCTGGTGGAACGGAACGGCGAACCGGAGAGCTACAGCGGCGATATCGTGGTGGTGTCGTGCGGCGCGATCAACTCGGCGGCGCTCCTGCTCCGCTCCGCGAACGACCGGCATCCCCGCGGAGTGGCCAACGGCTCCGACACCGTCGGACGCCACTATATGGGCCACATCAACTCGGTCCTGATGGCGCTGTCGCGCTGCCCCAATCCGACCGTATTCCAGAAGAGCCTCGCCCTGAACGACTTCTACTTCGGCTCACCGGAGTGGTCCTACCCCATGGGGCACATCTCGTTCGTGGGCAAGCTCGATGGCGTGACGCTCTCGGCGGGTGCTCCGGCGATCGCGCCCGGATGGACCTTGGAGTTAATGGGCCGGCATTCACTGGACTTCTGGCTCACGTCGGAGGATCTGCCGGATCCGGAGAACCGGGTGACGCTGGATCGCGACGGCAGGATCGTTCTGAGCTACACGCCCAACAACGGCGAAGGCCATAAACGCCTGATAGCCAAGCTGGAGCGGATGATGCAGCAGCAGTCGCGCTGCCCGATTCACGGCCCCGCCTGCCACCAGGGATTGTTCTCCCGGAACCTCTTCGTGGGACAGCGGATCCCACTGGCCGGCGTCGCCCACCAGAACGGCACGGTTCGCTTCGGCCACGACCCCGAGACCTCGGCACTGGATCCCAACTGCAAGGCGCACGAGGTGGACAACCTCTACGTGGTGGACGGCAGCTTTTTCCCCTCGAGCGGCGCCGTCAA
>DASPKB010000059.1:0-4073 GCA_035628315.1 Gemmatimonadales bacterium
TGGGCTCAATTTGTCCGGAAAGGGGAGGTGGTCAAGAGTTGGCGTGCCAACGGTCAAGCGCTTCTCGAGCGGCACGGCGTCCTTCATTGGCGTAATCCCTCACGCGGTCCACTCGGAACGTTGAATAGCGCTCGACCGCCGGTTTCACGTACACCAATGGCGGCCGGGTTGGATCCGCTCGCCAAAGCGCGATCTGGCTTTCCGTGTGAGCAGCCATGAGTATCCCGACTGCATCGTCATGGGCCCGGACCAGCGGCGGAACTCGAGGAACCTGGACCGGTACGGGAAGGTCAAACCTGGGGCCAACATCGACCGCGAGCACCAGTTCCACCTGCAACGCGGACGCGGGCTCCAGTGGGAGAACTCCGCGGAGGCCGCCGTCTCCGAACCTCCGGCCATTCAGGCAGACCGCCGGATAGTACAGCGGAAGGGCACAGCTGGCACAGAGCACATCCACTAACGGGGCGTTTACCGCACCCGACCCAAAGAGCACCAGCTCACCGGTGTCCAGGTCGACAGCAGTGACCGTGAGAGGCACCGAAAGATCGGAAAAGCGGCGGGCCGGGACCATGGTTTCGATTGCTTTTCGAAGTGGCGCCGGCTTCATGAGGGACCTGAGGAACAGGCCGGCCACTGGGCCCAACGGATCCCGGACCAAACCACGAGGTCCGGCCTGGGCCATCCGGTCGAGCAGCTCGTCGTTTCCGACTCCGCTCGCGAGCCCGGCGGCCACCACGGCGCCCATGGATGTCGCAACGTACCAGGCCGGCTCAAAGCCGGCCTCCTTCAAGGCTCGGCAGGCGCCGAGGTGTGCCGCCGTCTTGGCCCCACCACCACTCAGCACCACCGCCGCCGCGCGTACGGTCAACGACGACCCTTCTTGCGATGCGCTTCGGCCCGGGCGTACCGCTCCTGCTCTTCGGCTGTATCGGGAATAAGCCGAGGTACGCGCCTGGGTTTTCCATCTTCGCCGAGAGCGACGAAGACCACATGGGCCGTGTGGGTGTGCCGTCGCTCGCCGCTGCTGACCCGCTCGGCGTATACCTCCACGGTTATATCCATGGAAGAATTTCCGACATAATCGACGGTGGCAGCGCAGGTCACGAGGGCTCCAACCGGGATCCTCTCGCGGAAGTCAACTCGTTCTATCGAAGCCGTTACGGCAATACCGCCTGCGTGTCGGATCGCCGCTACCGCCGCGGCCTGGTCTACCAATGCCATCAGCTCCCCACCAAAGAGATCTCCCCGCACGTTCTGCATATGGGGCATGACGAAGGTGGTGATCTGCCCGGTGGAGTACGACATCGGGCGGGAGTCAGGCGCTGTGGGAGAGGAGGGTGAGGACGGAGAGGACGGCAGCGGAGATCGCGGCGAAGTAGACTGTTTCCTCTCCGCCCTTCCCGTCCTGTCCGCCTTCTCTGTCCTCCTAATAGTCCACCGGCCTCAGGTAGTACTCCCCGATCGCCGTGCCGCTCAGCATCGCCACAGTGGGCAGCCGCCGCTTCCAGTGAGTGGAGTCGAGCCGCTGCCGGACCAGACGGATTTCACCTTCCTGGTAGCCCAACGCGGTGATCTCCGGCTCCCTATACCCCAGCAGAATCCAGTGCAGAATCGCATCGGCGCGGGGGTAGGAGATCCCAAAGTCACCCTCATCGGTTTGACCTCTTATCAGATCGGCGCTGGCGGGCTTGGAAACGATGACCTCGGGAAGGCCGAGATGGCGGGCGAGCGCCCAGACCTGAGTCTTGAACAGATCGCCAATTGGATTCACGGGCGGTGAGTCGTCGGCGTGCCAGGTGAAATAGCCGAAAAGCCGCTCGGTCTTGTTTCCGGTACCGAGGGGCAGCGCACGCAGCGCTGCCGACAGGTCGAATAGTGTAATCATGCGGGTGCGGGCCATGATGTTTCCCAGCCGAGCCGGCTCCACGTCACCGCCGATCGCACCGGCCAGGGCATCGACCGAGCTGCTGATGTCTACGGTACGGCTGGAGATCCCGAGTGCGTCGATGACGAGCTGGGCGTGCTCCAGGCTTTCCGGACTCGAAGTGCGATAGGGCATCCGGACACCAAGCACGTTTTCCTTCCCAAGGGCCTCGGCAGCCAGATAAGCAACCAGAGCGCTGTCCACCCCACCCGACAGGCCAATTACGACCCGCTCGAACTTGCGCCGCCGTTGCACTTCGTCCCGGATGAACTCGACCAGCCATCTCCGGGTAAGGACGGGATCGATCGCCAGTGGGTCCTGGTGGGGGCGAAAGCGGGCCGGGAGAGGAGGAAGCGCAGAGGCGGAGACGTCGCGCGATGCGGATCGAGCTGGGGTTTTCCCGTCAGACGATGACCGGCCCCCCCGCTTCCCGCCTTCGCCGCTTCCCGGCCCCTTCTCCCGCCTTGCCGCGTGCAGCGACCCGAGCAGATGAGGCAGCCGCATTTCCAAATCGGCCAGCAGTGGCAGGTCGGCACGGGCCCGGGTGATCTCCTCGAAATCGAGGACGGCCGGGATTATCGCTTCCTGGAAAACAGGGCCCTGCGCCAGGAGATCTCCGCGCGGGCCAGCCAGAATGGACCCTCCGGGAAACGCTTTGCCACCTTCAAATCCGACGAGCTGGGCAAGTGCGACGTAGACCCCGTGTTCCCCCGCTATGTCCTGCGCCAGGCGGGCCCAGCGCGCCAGACTGACTGGACGGCCCGCGGTGTCGTCACTGGTGATAACGCCCCGAGCGGGGCTGGCACTCGGAATGATGATGACCTGCGCGCCATCGAGCGCCGCGAGCATCGGGGTAAAGGAATGCCAGGCATCCTCGCAGATCAGGATCGCCGCTCGGCCCCAGCGGGTGTCGAACGCTTGCACGCTTCGGCCTGCCTCTACGAACCGCTCCTCGTCGAACACGCCGTAAGTAGGAAGAAAAATTTTCCGGTGAATGTGGCGGATGCCTGCGTCGGAGCCGCCCAGCGTGGCGTAAAGCCCCGAGTTGTAGAATCGGTTACCGTGGACCTCATAGAAGCCAAGGGCAATATCCACGGGTGGGATGCCGGCCTCTTCGTGCTGCCGGCTGAGGTCGTCAAACAGCTGGTCGGCGGAGATCGCGAGTTCGCGGACCCCGCCTTCGAGGAAATAGCCGGTTAGAGCTGTTTCAGGAGCGACGACCAGATCAGGCGGTTCCGGCCAGCCGGCAACCTCCCGAAAGAGCGCTCCCAGTCTGCAAAGATTTTGCTGATACGCCCCCTTATGGGGCCGCACCTGGGCGATGGCGAGGCGGGGCACGTCATAAAGGTAAGAGGTGAGAGGTAACAAGTGAGAGGGGCTGAAATTACCTTTGCAGCATGACCACCGCATTCCAGGCAGTCAGCGGCGTAGCGAACGCCTGTCAAATACTCCCCTCAGTCATTACGGGGGGACAACCGAATGCCGTACAACTGCGTGCTTTCCAGGAGGCAGGTGGAGGGATCGTGCTGGACCTGCGCGACCCGATGGAGCCTCGGCCGATTGACGAGGCTGCATTGGTGCGCGAGCTCGGCATGGAGTATGTCAACGTGCCGGTCCGAGCCGGCTCTCTGGACGATACCACGCTGGAACGTATTCTCGAGGTCCTGCGGGGCGCCGGTGACCGGACCGTCTTCTTTCATTGCGGCAGCGGTAACCGCGTGGGCGGAGCACTTATCCCCTACTTCATCCTCGACCAGGAGATGGACGAGCAGGATGCGGTGAATCAGGCCATGCGGGTGGGCCTGCGCAGCGCCGAGATGATGGAGTGGGGGCTGGACTATGCCCGGAGGCGCAAGGGCCTGTAGCCCCGAAATGAACCCGGGCCGCTGAAGAGCGGCCCGGGTTCTTCGCTACCGGCGGCGGCGTCCACCCTCGTCGGACGGCGGCGAACTTCCTGCCTCTCGACCTCCACCGCCAGAGCTGCGTCCCTCAGGCCGGCCACCACGATCCTGTGGTGGAGCAGGCCGGGCCCTTTCAGGTTCCCGACGGGGCCTGGGCTCAGCCGCCGGGGCTCGCTCGACCGGCCGTGGAGCCTCCCGCGCGCCTTCGTTTCGGCCGCCACGTTCCTCCCGCGCTGGTCGAGCTTCGG
>DASPKB010000060.1:0-9223 GCA_035628315.1 Gemmatimonadales bacterium
AACGTTCCAGTGAGCCTGCTTGCACTGGGTCTGGAGATCGATGCAGTCAGCCAGCCGGCCGTTCAACAGATCAACCAGTTGTGCGCGCGTCTCTGCCGGCAGATCGTTTTTCGTCGAGAACAAGCGAGGAGAGTCCGCCGCCTGCCGGGTAGGCCCACTCTGTTGCCGGGCGGGCGGGGCTGCTGTCTTCGTGATCATTGGGTACTCCTTGGAGCTGGGGTCTAGGTCAGGGCTAGAGTCTACTGCCGCACCGGATCGCGATCTGTGACTTGGGTCGCTCTGCTGCTCGATGTTGCTTCAGGGCTATCGGCCTGGATCCGGCCCAGCACCAGGTGTTCCGGCGAGGAAAGCGCCTGATCAACCTCGAACCCGAGCTCCGCCAGCTGCGCCTTCACTCGATCGGTACCTTCTGGCCCGATGACCCGGTCGTGCAGCTCCAGCACGATCTTATTGACTGTGGGTAGCGCGGCTCCCTCGAACATCTCACGCTCCGCCCCTTCCGCATCGATCACAACAATTGTAGGCCTGACTTTCTCCACGACGTAGTTCAGGGCCTTGCCGGGGACCTCCACCGGCCGCGAGCCGACCCTGCGGCGCACCACCGAAGATGAAACCAAATGCTTGTCGCGATAGAGAGTTATCCGACCGGCGCGGGGGCCGACTGCACACATTTCCAGGGTCGGCGCGACCCCGTTCAGCTCGTAGGTCTCCCGGATGCATGGCTCCAGCTCGGGGTCTGCCTCGTAGGCAAACACCCGGTGCGAGCCTATCCGCTTGGCACAATAGCTGGAGACCAGCCCCAGGCCAGCTCCGACCTCGAGTACCACGTCCTCGGGAGTGAGAACTTCGCCGATCAGACGAAGTTCCTCCCGTTCGTACCCCCCTCTCGATAAGGCGCGTTCAACCCGGCGGGACATGTGTTTGCCCACCCGGATGCGAATACCCTCTATGGTGATGATCGAGCGCCGGGCTATGCGATAACGGTAGACCAGCCAGCCGGAGAGCTTCCGCCAGGTTCTGCGGATCCAGGAGCGGGAACGGACGGGCATAAGGTAGGCAATTTAGCGGGCCGCTGTCGGGCGGGAATCAGTAGAGCTATGCCGCCTTGCGACGTAGCTGGACTGCGGCCGGCCGGGGGGCCGTTAGGTTAGGCTTACTCGCGAGAGTGGGAACCACAGGAACTGCAGTCTCAAAAGCCTGAAGGGCTTCGCGCTCCTCCTCCCGAACGTCCGCCCACCCATTATAGTCGCAGCTCAACACGATTGCTCCAAGCTTGCCGTCCGCACCACCTGAGTGTGGATGCCTCGGCATCCAGGAAGTGTGCAACCACTGTACCGCACAGAGCCGGGAGGTACGAACACCAATGCGCTCAGAGAGGGCCGATTCAGCGCATCAGCTTGGCCTCCAGAGCCGTTCAGTCCAGCCAGGGTGACTCAGAGGAAGGGCGGGTGATACCGGCAGGAGACAAGTTCCTTCGGACCGGCAACCCCGTTTGAGGAGGTGCTAACTTAGGGCTTTCCTTTCAGGGGGATCCCATGACCGACCACGTGTACAAGACCATCGAGCTGGTAGGCTCCTCCACCCGGAGCATGGAGGACGCGATACAGAAGGCGATCGCAAAGGCCGCCGAAACGGTTCGCAACCTCCGCTGGTTCGAGATAGTGGACACCCGGGGGCACATCGAGCAGGGCCGTGTGGCCCATTGGCAGGTAACGATGAAGCTGGGCTTCACGCTGGAAGAGGAATGAGGGCTGAGCAAGGTTGGTGGCGGTCCGGCACTGGCCTAGACTTCAAACGCCTACTCGTAATTGGAAGACCACCCACCCGGAGCCAATCATGTCACCCCGACCAACCACACCCGCCGAGCGCCAGATCCAGGTGCGCCAGGTTACTCACGTGCAAGCCTCCTGGACTGAGCAGGAGCGCGGTGCTCCCGGCGCTTTTACGGTGCAGCTCATCCTCGACCACGGTGCCGACGAATACGTGCTGAGACCAACCGCGGACGATACCGACGTACTGGTCAAGCTGCTGGCCCGCAGCTCCAACGCCACATTCGATGTGGATCGGAAGGTGCTGATGTTCGGCAATCTCGCAATTGAGTAGCCCTGGCCTCAGCGGGGTTCGGCCACACTGTCTGCGGCGGTCTGGCTGGGTGGCGTGGAGGGCCCGCCCATTAGCGCATAGACGATCCACACCGCGATAATGAGAACCAGCGCCCAGATCCAGACCCGCTTGAGGCTCTGCTGTGAACCCGGTTCAGCCATATATCCTCCCGTCGGAAAAAATGAACAGGCCAGAAGGATAGTACTCCTGGAGCCTTGAAACGAAAACGCGCCGGCGGTGAGCCGGCGCGTTTTACGTTGAGCCACCAGGTCAAGCGACCGTCAGATCACCTTGCCACGGCGGACCCGGAAATCAACCACATTCTTCATCCACGACCAGAGGGAGTCCTGCTGCTCCGGCCGCGCCGTCGCCACGAAGTGGCGACGCCAACCGGCCATGACCTCGGCATCCTGAGTCCAGAGCCGAACCCGCTTGCGAGGAACATGCTTCTCCCAGCTCTGAGCAACCTTGGGGGAGGCATAGAGCAAACGTACCGTGACACTCCGGGACAGATATTCGAGGGGCGCCATGTTGATCCGCCGGTAGCGCTCTTCTCCTTTGACCCCGGGAATGTCGGGCATGCCGTCGGAGAACATCACTATGCTGAGCGGCGCCAGACCCAGATTCTGCCGCGTCACGTGCACTGCAATGCGCTCGAAGAAAGCGTTGTAATCCGTGATCGGATCTTCCTCCGGGAACCAGGTCCGCAGACTGGCCGCGATCTGGGCCGGCGACTTTCCAGTCAGATCCTGGATTGGGTGGAACGTCTTGGCTTCGCCCGGCCGCTGCCCACCCATGGTCCCGACGAAAACATCGGTGGGGCGGCGAAGCCCCTGAAACCCCTTCATGTGCGAATAGATGTACAGGGCAGCAAAATCGATCGCATCATCGAAATGTCCGCTCCGCCGGAACGAGCCAGAGACGTCGAGCCCAATCACCAGAGTCGACTTGGGCGGTGGCGCGTCTTTGGGAGGCGTGCAGCCCAGGGCCACTACGCCAAGGGCAGCTAGGAGCAGCCGGCGCTTCATACAGCCCCCTGAGGCACTGCCCCACGCGCCGCCGGCTTCCGCTCCAGCGTGAGGGGGGTAGCCGCGAGCACTTCTTCCAGCGAGCGGAACGGCAGGGTGAAGTGGGGGCGACCCAGCAGAACCACCAGCCAGAAATTGAAGCCGGAAGCCATCAACTGGAGCACCGGCAGGGTGAGCAGCTCGAACATCTCGCGAGCCTCCCCCTTGAACCATTCGACTTCGGCCTTCAGGGCCGCGATCGGCGCCTTCCAGAATTCGGTCTGGCGAGGCGGCGCGACGTCAGGAGAGCTGCCATGGCTGAGAGTTTCCCGGGCCAGCACCGAGATCAACGCCGGGGTGCCGTAGCGGCCGAAGAGGAACCAGGTCATTCCGCGGACACCGACCCAGCCGCCGAACGCCACGGCGAGCGTGCCCACCAGGCCGAGGTTGAAGCCCTGCTGCGCCATCCACGGCGTGATCGCGTCCACCAGCTCGCGATAAAGGAAGAGCACCTCGAACATGGCCACCACCAGCTCGATCACGACCATCGACACGATGGTGCCGTAATGCTTGCTCTTGATGGCGTCGTTCAGGGCCTGCACGCAGGCGAAGCTGCCGCCCACCAGGAAGAACAGGAAGATATACAGCATGCTCGTCAGCATGATTGGATTCGGCTCGAAACCAGTCAGGTCGGCGAGCAGCTCGTTCATGGTCGGACGAAGCGTGAAAGTAAAGATTACCGCCTCGACGGCCGACCAGAGGAGCAGCAACAGGAAGGCAAGCCAGGGTACCCCGGGCTTGAAGTATCTGCGCGAGGTCCAGTCGAGGAGGGCAAACGGAGAGTTCAAGGCACCCTTGATCGCGTTCCACAGCAGGCGGAAGAACGCCCGGATGGCGCTCCCGATCCAACCGATCAAGACGAAGAGGAACTGCGCCATCCCCGCCCAATAGAACCAGGCCATCCGGCCGACGTCCCACCAGGACATCAGCAGCGCAGTCAGGAAGTGCCCGCGCCCTGAGCGGAAGGGAATGCTATAGAGGGAGATCATTGTGGCCCACATGCTGACCAGCAGCACGGCGGCCGGGAGGAGCAGCAGGGTGGCCTTGAGCACGGCCATACCAGCGCTGCCGGTAAAGATGAACCCGAACACGATGTGCTGGAGGTCGAGGATCCACGACATCCCGGCCCACATCCAGCTCCAAAGCTGGGTCAGCATCCAGCTCCACTGTTCCGGCTGGACGGTCTCGAGAGTCGGTTGCATACGCGTAGCGCCTCCGCCAGTTCGCAGGAAGACAGATTAAGTGATCTACCGGTGATGGAATTCGGGGTGGAAGGGGCAAGCGACGTGCCGCGGATCGCAGTAGTGCAGGCCAGGCCGTTACCAGAATGTGACCAGCGAAGTTGCGCGACCAGTAAGGACCCCGCCGGTGGGCCTTTGAGGGCGCCGGATCATGCACGCGACCACCCTTTAGGCGAACTGCGCGGTGCCGCTGGGTGAAAGCCTTTGCACTCCGGGAAGACCGGCACGGTTAGTTTTCTCGTTGGTGTTTCTACTCTCCGCAGGATGTCACATGGCTGGCAGGCTCGAAGCTATCTGGATCAAGCGGTCTCACCGCGGACCCATGGACTCGGCACCGACCGCCCGACTGTTGGCCGGCCAGGGAATTCTTGGCAACGTCGACCGAAGCCGGCGGCGACAGGTCACTCTTCTGGCACAGGAGCGGTGGGAGGCGTTGATGCGTGAGCTGGGAGCTTCTCTCTCACCGTCCAGCCGGCGCGCCAACCTGCTGGTGAGCGGGATGGAGCTGGCCGACAGCCGCAACCGCGTGATCCAGGTGGGCACGTGCCGGCTCCGGATCGGCGGCGAAACCAGACCTTGCGAGCGCATGGACGAAGCGTTTCCGGGTCTCCGGCGGGCGATGCAGGATGACTGGGGTGGCGGCGTATTCGCCCAGGTGTTGGATGACGGAGAGATCAGGGTCGGAGATCAAGTAGAGTGGATCTCCGACCCTTAAGCTCCATCGAACATTACGCTCTCACCTTGTTAGTCTTTGCCCGCACAAACGCATGGTTGAGGGTGGGAAGGGTGGTGTGATTCGAGGCCCGGCGGAATAGCTCTTCTGCCTTGGCCTGATCGCCCTTGCCCTTATACGCCTTCCCCAGCCGATACAACACATAGGGATCCTGCTGATTGGCCTGGCTGAGGTGAATGATGGCCTGGTCGAACTGCTTCTCCTTCAGCGCGATGATTCCGGCCAGCTCGTGGGCCTGACGAATTTCCGCAGCGTTCTTCTTGGCGGTGGCACCCCGCATGAACGTCGCCGCGTGCTTGCGCGCACCCGCGAGATCTTTCAGGTGAACGGCAACACGGCCCAGATTGTAGTGATGGACCAGCTTCGCGTCTTCCTTGACCTCCCGAGAAAGGTCGGAGTCGAGCTGGAGTTGTAGTGCTTTCTCGTACTGTTTCCGAGCCTCCTCCGGCTTTCCCGCCTCGAGTAGTACATCGCCCATTGCCACCGCGTCGCCCGACATTGCGGCGGCGTCGTTGATCTTCTCAGCAACCGCATACTGCTTCTTCAGCTGCGCAAGTGCCTGGTCGAGCTTGCCCTCGTCAGCGTAGGCGATGGCGGTTGCGAAAAGCGCGTTCCGCCGGTCGGCATCATTGCGCGCGGCCTGGTGAAGCTTCCAGGCCTCCGCCCGGGCCGCATCGTACTTGCGCTGGTAGGTGAGGTTGCTGGCAATACCGATGTAGGAGGGGGAGAATTTGGAGTCGGTAGCCAGCGCCTTGCGGTACATGGCGACGGACTCCTCGAACCGCCCCATCTTCATCAGCAGTTCCGCGTAGGAATCGTAGGGATTGGGATCGTTGGGAATGAGCTCGATGTACTTCTTGAATGCCGTCTCCGCCTCATCATACTGCTCTACCTGGCGGTAGGCGTAGCCGAGGAGATTATAGGCCGGAGCGAAATCGGGCGCGATCTCAACCGATTTCTGGTACTCACGAAGTGCCTTGGCATAATCCTGCTGGCCGAAGTAGTTGTTGCCCAGGAGAAAGTGAGCCCGCTCGTCCTGAGGATACGCTTCGACCAGCTGCTCGTAATATCTCCGCTGCTTATCGGTATCCGCGTTCGCACCTGCCTGCAGGCCCAAGATCATCAGCCGCTCGCCTTCGGACACCTTGCCGGAGAGGCTCACAGCCTGATTAAGGTGGCTGAAGAACTCCTTCGCCGTCGGCGAGTTCAGTGCCAGGCTGTAATGCCCCAGGGCAAAGTCCGGGTCCTTGGCAACCGCACGCTGGAGTACCTCCCTCGAATCGTGCGCGCGGAGGTTTTCTCCCAGTGCCCGTCCTTTCAGGTATTCCTGGCGAGCCTCGGTCACTTCGGTCGTGACCGGAATCTTGACCATACCGGCTCCAGCACGATCCTGCGCGAGCACTGGGCCGGCGCCGGTAATCAGGGCCAGCACCAGACCACTGACCCGCACGGGCGGCGCCCATCGTTGCGACATGGAACCTCCTTAGCTGTTGGGGAAGAATCAGGCCGAGCTTGAACGGAGCGAACCAGGAAGAGGAGCACCGCATCGACCCCTACCAGGCCGTACTGGCGGGTCGGCTCAAAAGATTCACCGGATGTTCAAGCTGCGTTCGCCCCGTTTCCTGCATACCTTCCCGGCATGTCCGACCTCCTCGCCGCCCGCTCGCAGATGGCTGTCTCGCTCGCCTTCCACATCATCTTTGCGGTCGTGGGCATCGGGATGCCGGTGCTGATGGTGATAGCCGAGCGGCGCTGGCAGAAGACCGGCGATGCCATACACCTCGACCTCGCCAAGCGCTGGTCCAAGGGCACTGCTATTCTGTTCGCCGTCGGAGCGGTCTCCGGCACGGTGCTGTCGTTCGAGCTGGGCCTCCTTTGGCCGGGCTTCATGGAGCTGGCTGGCGGGATCATCGGAATGCCGTTCTCGCTGGAGGGCTTCGCGTTCTTCACGGAAGCCATTTTTCTTGGCATTTATCTGTACGGCTGGGATCGGATCTCGCCCCGCTCCCACCTCTGGGCAGGGGTGGCCGTGGCCGTGAGCGGCGCTGCTTCGGGCATTTTCGTCGTGACCGCAAACTCATGGATGAATTCGCCGGCCGGGTTTGAGCTGGTGGACGGGAAAATCGTCAACATCGATCCGATTGCGGCGATGCTGAATCCGATGGCATTTCAGCAGACTCTGCATATGACCCTGGCCGCATACACCGCCACCGGCTTTGCCGTTGCAGGAATTCACGCGTTCCTGCTGCTCTTCGATCGGGAGAACGCGTTCCATCGCCGAGCTCTGAGCGCGGCGCTGATCCTTGGAGTGCCGGCCGCGGTGCTGCAACCGATCTCGGGTGACATCAGCGCACGATCCGTCGCCGCTTGGCAGCCGGTAAAGCTCGCGGCCATGGAAGCGCACTTCGAGACCACCGCGCGGGCGCCGCTGACCATCGGCGGGTTTCCCGACATGGAAACCGGGGAAGTCCGCTATGCCATCAAAATTCCGTACGGGCTGTCGCTGCTGGCCTTTCACGATCCCAATGCTGTGGTTCGGGGCTTGGAGGAGTTTCCCCGGGAAGACTGGCCCAACGTGCCCATAGTCCACATCGCATTTCAGATCATGGTTGCGCTGGGGACCTATCTGGCCTTGCTGTCACTGTGGATCGCCTGGCGGGCACTCCGCCGAAAGGACCTCTGCTCCAGCAGGTGGCTGCTCCGCGCGATCGCGCTCGCCGCGCCAATGGGATTCATTGCGATCGAGGCCGGGTGGACGGTCACCGAGGTAGGCCGGCAGCCCTGGATCATTCAGGGCGTGATGCGCACCGCGGACGCCGTAACGCCGATGCCTGGACTCGTAGTTCCCTTCCTGCTTTTTACGCTGCTCTACTGCTTCCTGGCCGTCATTGTGGCCTGGCTGCTATACCGGCAGATCATCCGCAGTCCCAAGTCGAGCGACTGGAGCCGGGTATACCGCGCTTCTCCGGCCCACCATGCCTGAGATCGGGCTGCCTGATGTGCTGGCGGCCATCCTGGCGCTGTCGCTCAACGCCTACGTGTTGTTTGGTGGAGCCGATTTCGGCGGGGGTGTGTGGGACCTGCTTGCTTCCGGACCTCGGCGCGGCCGCCAGCGGGAAGTGATCGCCCATGCCATCGGGCCAATTTGGGAAGCCAATCACGTCTGGCTGATTCTCGCCATTGTGCTGACGTTCACTTGCTTTCCGTCGGTGTACGCCCGGCTGGGCACGGTGCTGCACATTCCGCTGACCCTCATGCTGGTTGGAATCGTGCTTCGAGGATCCGCATTCACTTTTCGTACCTATGACAGTCAGCATGATGCTACGCAACGGCGGTGGGGGCGAATCTTTGCCAGCGCCAGCGTGATCACACCGGTTCTCCTGGGAGTATCCATCGGCGCCGTGGCTTCGGGCCGGGTAGGTAGCGCCCTGAAAGGAACCTTCAGCGATCAGTACATATCACCGTGGCTCACGCCATTCGCGCTCAGCGTGGGCCTGCTGACTCTCACGCTGTTTGCCTTTCTGGCCGCCGTGTTCCTGACGCTGGAGACCAAGGATCGGGACTTGTGCGAGGATTTTCGCCGGCGGGCGCTTTGGTGTGGTGTCGCCGTCTTCTTTGCGTCAGCCCTGGTTCTGCTTCTCTCGGGGGACGCTGCGCCGCTGGTTCGCGCGGGGCTCACCCGCTCACAATGGGCGCTGCCACTCCACCTGGCCACTGGGGTCAGCGCGATCGCCGTCCTGGCCGCACTTTGGCACCGGCGTTACCGCCTCGCGCGCCTGGCCGTGGGGCTGCAGGTGTCCTTGATCTTCTGGGGTTGGCCGCTGGCGCAGTACCCCTTTCTGTTGCCGCCTGACTTTACCATTGCCGGCACAGCCGCGCCCGACTCGACGCTTCGCCTGACCCTGATCGTGCTGGCGGTAGGAGGGGCCATTCTGCTGCCCTCGCTCTGGTATCTCTTTCAGGTGTTCAAGACCACACCGGCAGACCCGCAGCGTCCGGCAGCGCAGCCCTAGGAGGTGCGAGTCATCATCCGTTGGATTGGGCGCACCAGCAAGGCCAGCACCACGGCGGCGGCGAGT
>DASPKB010000061.1:0-9777 GCA_035628315.1 Gemmatimonadales bacterium
TGCAATCCCAACCATGGGATAGAGCGCCCAGCTGGGGACCAGAGCATAGAACGGGTTCCGGGCTGCTGCTGGATTGCTCAGGAGGATTGCGCCCTGGCCGAAGTAATTGAGTACCAGCGCGGGTAGTACCAGGCTGAACCATGCGAGCCGAATGGGCCTGCGACCGAAGTGCCCCATGTCGGCATAGAGCGCCTCCCCGCCAGTAACCACCAGAATGACCGCCGCGAGGATGGTGATCCCGGCAAGCCCTTCTCGGGTGAAGAACTCGACCGCATATCGCGGGTCTAATGCACGCAGGACGGCAGTCTCGTGGCTGATCCCCACTATGCCGAGAACGGCTAAACAGAGGAACCAGACCACCATCACAGGGCCGAAAATCTTTCCCACCCCCGCGGTGCCCCTGCGCTGCAGGGCGAAGATGGCCAGAATGATGACAAAGGAGATTGGGACGACCCACCGCTCCAGAGCGGGAGTGGCCACACTCAGGCCTTCCATCGCGCTGAGCACCGAGATGGCCGGGGTGATGATGCCGTCGCCGTAGAGCAGCGCGGCACCAAAGAGCGCTGTCGCGATGAGCAGCCGCCCCCCGGCGGTGAGCGGGCCGGCGGGGCGCACCAGAGCGAGGAGCGCCAGAATGCCGCCTTCGCCCCGATTATCCGCCCGCATGACCATGGATAAGTATTTAAAGGTGACTACGAAGTTGAGCGACCAGAAAATCAGGGAGAGAATGCCCAGGACATTGCTGGTCGTGAGCGGAAACCGGTATGGGCCGAAGAAACACTCCTTGAACGCGTACAGCGGACTGGTACCGATGTCCCCGTACACCACTCCCAGGGCCCCAAAGGCCAGGAGTGCCAGCCGTTTACCGGAAGGCGGTTTAGCCGTGGGAGACACCTTGGGTGTGCCGCCTAAAGTCCAACCAGGCCACTATGAAGATGGCTACGATGATCACTGCCGACCCCACGCACCAGCGGCAGATGGCGTGGATGACGAACAGCTCGAGGTAGGTAAGATAGACTGTAAACGCAACGCCTAGACCGGAGAGCAGCAGAAGCAGGTTCCCGGGCCAGCGCCGGGTAGACGGCCCAGGCTGGAGAGCAATCAGGCTGACCAGCAAGAGACCGGCATACCCAGCCACGCCGATGAGGGATACCTCCATACCGGCAAAGCGGCTCCAGGGGCTCTGCTGTACTGTCTCACACCCACCGGCACCGCAGGCCAGACTTCCGATACGTCCGATTTTGTAAAGGTAGAGATACGCGGAGACGAAGAGCCCGAGCAGGCTCAACATCGCCGCGCTCATCCGGTAGATCATTGTCGGCGAGGGGCCAGAGAATCTACCAGTTTGATAATGGCGTCCGAATCGAAGCGGCCTCGATACAGACGATCGCCTACCAGCAGTGTGGGAGTCGAGTTGACTCCGAGTTGAACGCCCTCATTGTAGCTCGCCTGGATCCGGCCGGCATACTTTCCAGCCTTCATGCAAGTGTCATAGCGATCGAGATCGAGCCCTGCCGCCCGCGCATAGTTCCGAAAGATTGGCGCGGCGTTGCGTGCGCCCGACCACTCGGACTGGCCTTCGTAGATTCGCTGGTGCTGATCCCAGTACTTGCCCTGCTCGTCGGCACAGGCTGCCGAATGCGCCGCCAACCGGGCAAAGGCATGCTGCTCCAGAGGAAAGTCCCGATACCTCCAACGGATCCGACCGGTCTTTATGAGGCGCTCTTCCAGCGTGGGCATCTGCAGCGTGGCGAAGGTTTGGCAGAAGGGACACTGGTAATCCGCAAACTCGGTGATCTCCACCGGGGCCTCAGGAGAGCCTTTGACATAACCCCTGAATCCGGAGGTGTCCGAGGCCTGGATGGTCACATTGGCGGGTATGCTGACGGTGTCGGGCTTGAGCAACAGATACGCCAGCACTCCAAGCCCGAACAGCGCTACGGCCGCCAGGATTGAGTAGAACCGCTTTACTCCGGACTGGGTCGCCGCCATGGCTCGTCGTCCTCGGGGTCTTCCGATGAGAAGGGATCCTGCCGCTGAGCTTCCTCCACGATTCGCCGATTGTCGGCGATTTCGGGAGTATCGTACGTACTGCGGACCTCGTAGTGAAAGAGCTCGCTGCGGGCATCGCCCATGAGGCGCAGCAGCTCGGGCCCACCCTTCAGCAGCTGGCCAGAGCGGTCCAGCTCCTGGATGCGGGCCGCCAGGGATCGCAGGAGCGCCGCCAACCGCTCGGCCCGCTCCTCGTTATACACCTCATCATGCTCTGCCATTCGCCACCTCGAGAACCAGCCGCGGTCCTCGGTCGAGTTCACACCATTCGGGCTGGGAAAGATAACGACTCAGGGAGTGCTGGAGCTGAATTGGGGATACCGGGAGCAAAACCCGTGGCTCGTCTGTTTGAATGAAACCAGGCCACCTGTGACGCATGTCCTATCGAGTCAGGCAGGGGTTTTGCACCATTTAGTGCAAGGAGCTATCCTTGAGCGATATACGAGCAAAATCTGTTCACATTTAAGGACGGTGCATGAGTAAGAAGAAGATCCGCAGCACCACTGAAGGACTCTCGTTCGCCCAGGCCCGAGACGAGCTGTTCAGCCACATCCTCCGGTGTGGCGTCATCGACGCATTGCCGGAGCACCAGAAGGACTGGTTCGACGATACCATGGGGTACGTCGCCGACCGGTACGAGGATCTTACCGACGCAGAGCTGGCCCAGCTCCGAACTCTTGGAGAGCGCTACTGCCAACCGGTCAGGCGGGTCGAGACAGTGGAATCGGGAGCAGCGTAACTCGCTGACACGAACGAAGAAACGCCCCGGGCCAGAGCTCCGGGGCGTTTTTATTGAGTGAACAGGCCGGGAAACCATCTCCAGCGGTAGGCTGCTCCCAGTCGAAAACCGCCACCAACCCCAGCTTCCACGGCCCACCCGGACCCGCTTCTGGGGCGCGCCTCGACCCCTAACGTCAACACGAGGTAGCCGCGCTCCACCGGCCCATCTACTCCGGCAATTCCTCCTGCCAGGTAGAACCCCGGTTTCCGCCGTTCCTCCGGGCTGAACAGAAAGTGGCCCAACAGCTCTCCCCGCCAGGCCAGCACATCGCGGGAGAGGCCAGCACCGACTGATACGGATATGCGAGTCCGGCTCGAGGTGCGGAGTGCGCCGTAGACGCTCCCGACCGCCAACGCTGGATCGGACAAGGTCACGATCGCTCCCAACCCGAGCTCGCGGGTTTGAGCCGGAAGCGGCGCCGGCGAGAACAGTGCCAGGGCAGTCGCTAGCCACTTAACCCTGCGACAGGGCATACGTAATTGCGATGTCAGGAGCCAGCGAATGGATTACGGAGCAGTACTTTTCCAGGGAGAGCTCGATCGCCCGCCGGGCTTTTGCCGGATCGACGGCACCGCCGATGTGATAATCCAGATGAATAGAGGTGTAGCGGCGGGGCTCGGTGTCTCGCCGGGTGCCGGCCACCTCGATGCGGAGACTGGTGAATGGCACCTGCATCTTCCGAAGAATCACCACGACATCCGACCCGGTGCAGGCGGCAGCCGCAAGTAGGAGGGCAACCATCGGTCCCGGACCGGCCGCGTTGTCACCGTCGATGAGGATCTCCGGTCTGCCTGTCTCTCCGCCGCTGAATGAGAGATCATGCTGCCAGGCAAGACACACCTTCTTGGTTTCGGCAGTCACCCAACTATGCTCCCAGCCGCTTCTGAGCTCGAGGAGCAACCCGGTAGTAGTCCCAGATAGCAATAATGGCGATGAATGTTGTGGCCCAGGCAATGGGCCGGAGAAAAGGTGATTCGATCAGGAAGGCGACCAGGGTCAGGATCTGCGCTACCGTCACGGCTTTGCCGCTGGAGCGGGCGGGGATTGCCCTGGGCCGGTGCGAGATCAGCGTCCCGGCAAATGCCACGGTGGCGACGATGTCCCGGAGCAGCACGCCCACGATCTCATAGATCTCCAGCCTCCCGGAAAACGCTACCACGCCAACTGCCGCCGCCATGAACAGCTTGTCCGCGATGGGGTCGAGCACGGCACCAAAGGGAGAGCTGCCCAGCCGCCGAGCCACCGGCCCATCCAGCAGATCAGTCACGGCGGCCGCACCAACAATTGCGAGCCGCCAGCCGGAGTGGGGTACCAGCAGAAAGGCCACCGCCAGCGGAATTCGAAGCAGGCTCAGCACATCGGCCGCCGACCACCAGGCTCGGCCTTGCTCGCCTCTATCAGCCGGACTAGCTTCGGACACGCTGTTCCCCTCGCAGTTCGTGAGCGTACAAGATACCCAGGTCGGTTCCGCCGCTCCCTCTCCTTGATACTTATACTTCCTTCATGATGCTGGACACGGCGGTGATTCCGTGTGGCGGCCTGGGTACTCGGCTGCATCCCATCACCCGCTGGCTGCCCAAGGAAGCTTTACCGGTGGGATTGAAGCCGGTCCTCTACTGGACGCTCGATGAAGCCGCGGGCGCCGGCCTGCTTCGCGCCATCATCATTACCAACCCCCACAAGCCTATGCTGGAGAGTGTAGCCCGAAACTATCAGGGCCCGCTCGAGCTGGAGTTCGTCCCCCAGGACCATCCGCGCGGACTGGGAGACGCACTCCTTCGCGCGCAAGACAACCTGGCCGGCTCTCCCTTCATCGCCGTGCTCCCGGACAACCTGTTCCACGGCCCGAATCCCACCGCCGCCGTACTCGATACTTTTCGCCGGACCGGTCTGGCAACCGTGCTTCTCACTGAAATCGAGCGCAAGGATGCAGGCTCGAAGGGCGCTACCGGGCGCGCAGCAGTCCGCCAGCAGCCGGACGGATCGCTCCGAGTTGTCGCCGTTGCGGACAAAGGCTCCGGCCGGTTCGATACCGCGGGAGCCGACAAGGCGGTTACCCCCATCGGGCGGATGGCCTTCGGCGGAGATATTCTGCGGGAGTTCGAGGAAGTGGGACGGAGCCTGGCTCAGGGAGCTGAGCTCGATGACGTCCCAGTGCTTCAGCGCCTGGCGCGCCGCGATGCCCTGGCCGGTGTCATGAACCCGGCCATCTTCTTCGATGTCGGGGTTCCCGAAGGTTATCGGGATGCGGTGGCTGCATCTCCCGCCCGAGTGTGACCGCGGACAGCCGCGTGGATGCCACCTTCAATCACTGCCTGCTCGAGCTGACCTCGATCAACTCCGAGAGGCTGCGAGACACCGGCGTGCTCTCGGCGCTTGTGGTAGCGGCCGCCGGCGCGGTCGGCATGCCTGGGCTGGGCCCGCCGGTTGCCCGCCAGGGGGCAGGAGAGATCGCTGTGGCCTTGCTCTGCCTGGAAGGGCATATCGTGCTGCACTGCGCCCCGGCGGAAGGCGTGTGCCTGGTCGACATAGTAGCCCGGGCTCCAGCCGACGTGGGAAAAGGTGTGGACGTGATCAGCCGCCGACTGGCGATGTGACGCCGCTTCCGCGAACTATCCCCTCGCTCCGAAGCGCCGGGTCCAGGTAGCGCTCGGCCACCTGGAGCACCTCGGCCGCAGTGACCGAGCGATAGGCTGCCGCCGGGTTCTTCAGGTCTTCCAGCCCGTTTCCGACCAGCCACGCTTCCAGGATTTCGCCGGCCAGCGCTCCCCCACTCTGACGGCTAACCTCGGCCTGCCCTGCCAGATAATTCACGGCTTGAACCAGCTCGGTTTCCGTCACCGGCTCCTGGCGAAAACGCTCCAGCTCCTCCAGCATGGCCTGCCGAGCCTCGTCTTCGCGCTCCGGGGAAGTCGCGATGTAGGTGACCAAAGCGCCGGCCCGGCCCCGCTGCCAGCTGGACGCAAGCACTGTGTACGCCAGCGAGCGACGGTCCCTCAGCGCCTCGAACATCCTGCCGCCGAGACCGCTGGCGACCGCCGCCCAGACATCGGCCGCATAGCGGTCGCGGTCGCGACGACGGGGGCCTGGAAAGATCATGGCCACGGCTGCCTGGGCTTTTTCCCGCCGAACCACACGTTCCGGCTGCCGGGCAGCACTTTGGATGAGCGGCTGATCCGGTTGAGCAGTGCGCGGGGCCTCATGGGACGAAAACACACCCGCAAGAGTGGCCGTTGCCTCCTCGGGTTCGATGTCGCCTACGACGATGACCGCTGGACGTGCGGCGAGAAGCTCCCGGCTGTGCCAGCGGCGAACGTCGTCTGGTGTGATAGTAGGAACGGTCTCCGGCAGACCGCCGACCGGGAGGCCGTAGTCGCGATCGCCGAATGCTGCCGCGAAGCCGAGCTGGAAGGGAAAGCGGAACATATCATCTGCCACCTGTTCCGCCTCGAGGGCCATGAGCCCGCGCTCGGTCACGATGTCTGGCTCTGCCAGCCGCGGGCTGCTGTAGACTAGCTGCAGCAGAGCAGCAGCTTCGCCAAGGTGCCGACCGAGGACGGTCGTGCCGAACCCCAACCAGTCCGCGGTAGTGTTGGGGCTCAACGTGCCCCCGATGCGCTCAAAGGCAAAGGCCAGCCCACCGGCATCGAGATCACCCGCCCCTCGCACCGCGCTTCGAACACCGAGTGCAGCCAGTCCCGCCTTGGCAGGTGAATCAAAGCCCGGCCGGAGGGCGTACAGCCCCACAGTAACCAGCGGAACGCCGGGTTTCCGCCGTACCAGTAGATCAACTCCGTTGAGAGCGGTGTGGAGGACCTGGTCGTTCCAGCTTCCCTTCGTTGGGATGGCGCGGGGAAGCGGCCGCGAGGTGCTGGGTTCGCCGGTGGGCGTCCGAAGGGCGGAGACGGCAAAACAGCGTCCGAGAAGTTCCGGCGTGAGATCGGGTCCTTCGGCATCGGGAAGGTAGGCGACCCCGGCCACACTGTCCGGCTGCAGGTAGCGCGCTGCCGCCGTCCGGACCTCGTCGGGTTCTATCCGTTGCAGCGCCTCGTATTCCCGGTCCAGAAACGACACGTGATCCAGCGCTTCGGCTGCTGCAAGCGAGGATCCCCTCCCCTCCATCGGCTCCAGCCTGCGGGCCCACCGTGCCGTCAGGAGAGTGCGGGCGCGCTCCAGCTCATCCTTGCTCGGTCCCATCAGGGTCAGGCGGGCGACGCATTCGGCGATCCTCTCTAGCGCCTCAGGGACGCGGTCCGGCGCCAGGTCCGCTCCGATGCTGAAGACGCCGAGCTCCGTCGGCGAGTAGTTGTAGGCCGACACCGAGGTGACGATTCCGCTCTCTCGAAGAGCGCGATAAAGCAGGCTTCCCCGCCCCGAGCCGAGGACCGCCGCTGCAAGATCCAGCGCCGGCGCGTCTTCGTGCAGGGCAGGAACCGTTCGCCATCCTACTACCAATTCGGCCTGGCTAACGTCACCCCGCAGGGTGCGAGCCCGGATCTCCTTTCGCGGCGGCTCTTCCGGTGAGCGATCCAGCGCCCCCGGCCGCTTGGGCCAGTCGCCGTATGCGGCCCGCGCGGCGGCCAGGGCGCGACTCGGCTCCAGGGCACCCGTCAGCGTGACGATGGTTCGCTCCGGCACGTACCGGGAGCGGTAATATGCGACCACGTCGTCTCTGGTGATGCGGGCAAGATGGTCTTCGTGGCCAATGCGCCACCTGCGGATCCGATGGCGGTCGAACATCACCTCATGCAACGTCTCCTGTGCCACTGCACCAGGTGTGTCTCGTTTCCGCTTGGCTTCCTGGATGATGACCTGAAGCTCGCGGGCTAGTTCCTCGGCATCGATGACTGAGTTACGAAGTGCATCGGACTGGATGTCGAGCGCGGCCTCGAGGCCGTGAGCCGGCAGTACGGTGAAGTAGCTGGTGTGATCGTACCCCGTGCCCGCGTTCAGGTACCCGCCGGCCGCCTTGGTTTCCCGGGCTATGGCTCCCACTCCCCGACGGGGGGTCCCCTTGAAGAACATGTGCTCCAAAACGTGGGATATGCCCGTCCAGTGGTCCGGCTCATCGAAGAATCCGGCCTTTACGTGGGTCACCACGGAGACAACCGGCGCGGAGTGGTCCGGCTGCACCAGTAAAGTCAGCCCGTTAGGGAGAACCTCGCGATGAACGTCCCTGGTCCAGACTGGTGAGGGATGAGCGGTAGCGGGAGTGCGGGTGCCTGGAGCAGTCATTTCTAGTTCGTTTCCTCGGCTAAATGCAAGAGCGGAGCGACCAAAGTTAATCGGGCCGCCCCGCTCACTGTTACCGCTTAGCAGTCTGGCTTACTGGACGATGCGCAATACTCCCGCTTCTGCACTTCCCCGAATGAAGGCTTCCGCGTCAGTAGTGGGAATAACCACCCCGGTTTCGGTTTGCCCCCGCCGCGCCAGGCTGGCCATAAAATCGCTCAGCGAGCCGTGGACCCACTCGCGATCGGCGGCCTTCATCTGGAGCAGAATCTCATCCCAGGTACCGCGGATAGTATGCCCGGCCAGAGTCATGACGAGGTGACACTCGGTTTGACCCGGTTTCTTCTGCATCGCGTGCAATTCACTGAGCAGCGTTCCAAACAGCTCCAGCTGGTGCGGGTCTCGTACCCCGCCGTCGGCATGCTGTGCCTCCACCTCGGCTAGAAGCATATCAATCGCATCCGGCTCTCCCGTCACCTCTCCCAGCCGGGCCAGCCAGGGTGCCAGCTCGGGGTCTTCGTCGGGCAGCCGGTAGATCGACTTCTTGAGCTCGATGTGCCGCCAGATGCCCAGCTCGTCGTAGTGGTCTTCGGGCTGGGTTCGCTCCAGCTGATGCAACGCGGCTTCACTTTCGCCCCGATCGTACAGGAGATTCGCCAGATAGATCCGGGCTTCGCTGTAACCGGCATCTATCTCCAGGGCTCGACGCAGCCAGTAAAGTGCTCCGGCGTCATTACCGAGCCGGTGCGCGGCATAGCCCAGGCAGGCTGCCGCATCGGGAGACTCGGGCTGGGCCGACGCCGCCAGATCGAAGAAGCGGTGTGCCGGGGCTACCAGACCTTCGCGGAAAAGCGCCCGGCCTATCTGAAGCATCAGCTCGTGATCGTCCTGGAACCCGAGCTGAAGGATGCGTTCAACAGCCCGCATGGCCCCGGCGCGGTCGCCCAGCTTCAGCAGGGTCTCGCCCAGGCCGGCGAGTCCATCCTCATGGTCTGGATCTAGCGCCAGTGCATGCTCGAAGCTCCGCCGGGACCAGGCATACTCCTCCCTGGCAAGGTGGGCATAGGCTCTACCGATATGCAGTTCGACTGCGTGGGGGTACAGCGCTATGCCTTCCTTGAGGACAGTCAGGGCTTCATCGTAGCGGCCTTCATTGTAGAGGTGATGGGCTTGTTCGTCGAAATCGTCGGAGCTGAAAAATGCGTCCGACATCGGCAGGACCTCTCGAGGCAGGTTACCGACAAATTACGGATTAGTAGGACACGGAGCAAGAGAACCGTAAGCTCCAACTTACCTGATTTTGATGCGGTGAACCGTGAGCGCACTCACCGCCACATCTTGCAGCAAGCTACGCAGGAATTCCGGCAACTGCAGCCTCAAATAAACGCGGATAGCTGCAGATTAGCCTCTCGGCTGGGGGCAGTCCCCTGTAATCTCTGGAGGGAGGCTCAGGTCGCGTGTGAGCGTGATTCGCTGCTCGATGCGAGACCGCACGGTCTGTTTCACGATTCCCCGGGCTGGTACCGTGGTTCTGTGGATGATCTGCCGTTCCCGCCGTATCAATCCAACTGATGGATGCCAGACAAACGTCCCTTGTTCCTCGCTGGTTTGCCGCAGACGGATAACCGTGGTATCGCCCGGAACCTCCGCCGCGTTGGTCGATCGCCGATCGTCAAGGTGAAAACGATAGAGGGGAACTCCCGACATGCCGC
>DASPKB010000062.1:0-2766 GCA_035628315.1 Gemmatimonadales bacterium
CCTCGACAAAGCCCGGGGCGAGAGCAACGATTCTGCATGACCCTCCGTCCCCACGGTTCTCGCATCTTCCTAGCCCTGCTGGGGGCCTGCCTGGTGCTGTTCGTCGTAGGGCCTCTGCTCCGACTGCTGTTGGAGTCGTCCCCCGCAAGCTTATCGGAGGCTCTGCAGGATCCCGAGCTCCGCGCCTCGATTGCGCTCACGGTACTGAGCGCCAGCGTGGCAACGCTGCTCGCGGCACTGTTCGGCATCCCGCTCGCGTACCTGCTGGCACGCCGGGCTTTCCCCGGACGGCGTCTTGTGCAAGGCTTGATCGATCTTCCGGTAGTCATCCCCCATCCGGTCGCCGGCATCGCGCTGCTCCTCTTCCTGGGACGGCGCTCCACTATAGGCGGAACGCTGGCTGAAGTTGGGCTCGAGTTCGTGAGCCACGTACCGGGTATCATCGCGGCGATGCTGTTTGTCTCCGCCCCGCTTCTGGTCAGCGGTGCTCGCGAGTCGTTCCGCAGCGTGGACCCCCAGCTGGAGCGCGTGGCCCGCACGCTGGGCGACACCGCCTGGCAGGCGTTTCGCCGGGTGACTCTGCCGCTAGCCGGCCGCGGCATTCTCGCGGGCTCCATTCTGGCATGGGCCCGGAGCGTCAGCGAGTTCGGGTCCATAGTCATCCTCACCTACAATCCAAAGGTCGCGAGCATCTACATCTTCGACCGGTTCACCGCGTTTGGGCTCGAGGCGGCGGTGCCGGCGGCGGTCCTGCTCCTGCTGGTGGCACTGACCGTGTTCGTGTTCGTGCGGCTGCTGCAGCCCGAGGAGCGGGCATGATCCGGCTGGAGGGTCTTCACGTTCGGGTGGGCAGCTTCGACCTGCAGGACATCTCGCTGGAAGTGCCCCGCGGTGGCTATGCCCTGATCATTGGACCCACCGGGTCAGGCAAGACCACGCTGCTGGAGGCGGTGGCCGGGCATGCTCCGCTCCGAGCCGGCCGAGTAATCATGCACGATGACGACGTGACCGCTTTACCGCCCGAGCGTCGCGGGCTTGGCTTCGTTTATCAGCAGTATCACCTGTTTCCGCATCTGAGTGTACGGGAGAACATCGCCTACGGGATAGCGGGAAGGAGTGGAGCCCGCGCGAATGGACACGCTGCCGGGCGGGTGGAGGAGCTGGCCGCCATGCTGGCGATCAGACCTCTGCTCGACCGAACCGTGCGTGGGCTCAGCGGCGGCGAGCAGCAGCGTGTGGCACTCGCCCGAGCCCTCGCACCCAGGCCTTCGATTCTCCTGCTGGACGAGCCGTTCGCCGCAGTCGATCCGGCCACCCGCCAGGTGCTCCGACGAGAGCTGCGGCAGCTGCACGAGCGGGAAGGGATCACCACTCTTCAAGTGACCCACGACTTCGACGAGGCACTACGGTTAGGGGACGTGGTAGCCGTACTCTCGGAAGGGCGAATCGCCCAGAGCGGCACGCCGGAGCAGGTCTTCCGCTATCCCAACTCGGCCTTCGTGGCGCGCTTCGTCGGCACCGGGAACGTGATCGCCGGGGTGGTGGAACGCACCGAGCCGGGCAGCGTCTCGCCGTTTCGAGGCCGCTTCCGGGGCGACAGCATAACTCTGGATGTTGTGGCGGAGCGGGAAGGCCCCATGCACGCAGTGATCCGGCCCGAGGATATCGTATTGAGTCTCACCCAGCATCCGGACTCGGCCCGAAATCACATGCGGGGCACCGTCACCCGGCTGGAGCGCCTCGGGCCGGTAACGCTGGTTCATCTCGATGTGGGGCGCCCCCTGATCGCTTCCATTACTACGGCATCGTCGGGCGACATGGGGCTCACGTCCGGAACGGCTGTGGTGCTGGCGTTCAAGGCAACCGCCATCCTTCTGGTATGAGCTGATGTCTGCTCGCCTGCTCCATGTAGATCTAGATGCCTTCTTCGTCGAGGTATGCCGGCACTACTACCCTGAGCTTCGCGACCTCGAGCTGCTGGTCGTGGGAGGCCGGCGGGACCAGCGGGGTGTGGTGCAGTCGGCCTCCCACGCGGCGCGCCGCTTCGGGATCCACGCCGGCATGCCCATCGCTGAAGCGGTTCGCCGGTGTCCCCAGGCAACCTTCTTTCAGGGCTCCTTCGCCCACTATCGCGAGGCATCCCACGCGGTCCGTGCGGTGCTGGAAGACTTCTCGCCCACCGTGGTAATGGCGTCGCTCGATGAGGCCTATCTCGATTTCACCGGGACCGAGCGGCACCACCCCGTATCGCTGTTGCCAGTCGCCGAGCAGCTGCGCGACGAGGTCAAGTCACGCACCGGGCTCGACGCCAGCGTCGGCATCGGCCCCAATCGCATGATCGCCAAGATGGCCTCCGACTATGCCAAGCCTCGTGGGCTGATGGAGGTGCGGGCCGGATGGGAAGCAGGATTTCTCGCGGGGCTTCCGCTCGCCGCCCTCCCCGGCGTCGGCCCCAGAACGGCAGAACGATGGGCCAACCTCGGGCTGGTAGACGTGTACCAGGTGCAGCTGATGGAGGAGCGAGAGCTGGCTCGGCTGATCGGCGGGGATGCGCGGCACCTCAAGATGCGGGCCCAGGGACGAGGCGGTACCGTGCTCCGGCCGCAACGCTTGCCGAAGTCGGTCAGCCGGGAGACCACGCTTTCCCGAGACATTCGCAATGCGGGCGAGCTGGAGCGCATCCTCGCGTGGCTTACCGCCCGGGTGGCAGCCCAGCTCCGGGATGAGCAGATCGTGGCGCGCTCGGTCACGCTGAAGCTGCGGCAC
>DASPKB010000063.1:0-2295 GCA_035628315.1 Gemmatimonadales bacterium
TTCAGTCGATCGTGTTCCGGATGAGCTGCATCTATGGACCACATCAGTTCGGAACCGAAGACCAGGGTTGGGTCGCGCACTTTCTGATCCGGGCGCTCGAAGGCCAGCCGATCACCCTGTACGGCGATGGGCGGCAGGTCCGGGACATCCTGGCAGTGGAAGATCTGGTCGACGCGTTCCTGCTGGCCCAGTCGCATATGGGTCGCGCATCCGGCCAGGCCTTCAACATCGGAGGGGGACCGGGCAATACCGTAAGTCTGCTGGAACTTCTGGATCTCATTGCTGAGCTTCTGGACCACAAACCGGTGTACGATTTCGACGCTTGGCGGACGGGAGACCAGAGGTACTACGTGTCGGACACCGGGAAATTCCAGGCTGCCACCGGGTGGAAGCCCCGCATCACAGTTCATCAAGGTCTCGAGCGACTGTATCGGTGGCTGCTCGAGTCGCGCTCGCGTACGCCCGTGATTGCCTCGATCGGTCAGGCAACCACAAGAACACCTCGAAAGGCAGCCGGTGCTGAGCGATAGTACGGTGACTACCCGCACGGTAACCGCGACGATGCGCGCAGCCGTCATTGCAGGTCCGCGCCAGAGTGAACTCGAACACAGGACGATTCCGGAGCCAGGTCCCGGCGAAGTACGGATACGGCTGGAAGGCTGCGGAGTATGCGGATCGAGCCTGCCACTCTGGGAAGGGCGCCCCTGGTTCCAGTACCCGGTAGACGCGGGGAGCCCGGGCCACGAAGGATGGGGAATCGTAGATGCGGTGGGCCCGGGCGTTACTGAAATCCAGTCAGGAGATCGGGTTGCCGCGCTCTCTTACCGGGCGTTCGCTGAATACGACATAACAACTGCCGATTCGGTAGTGCCGCTACCCGAGACCCTGGCCGGCCGATTCTTTCCTGGCGAGCCACTGGGGTGCGCCATCAACATCTTCCGGCGCTCGGATATCCATGCGGGTCAGACTGTCGTCATCATCGGAATCGGTTTTCTCGGCGCGCTGCTCACCCGGCTGGCGACGCGAGCCGGCGCTCGGGTCATCGCGATCTCGAGGCGGCCGTTCGCGCTCGAGCTCGCGCGCGAACTGGGGGCCGACGTCGCGATGCCGCTCGACGATCACCAGAAGATCGTCGGTCACGTGCAAAAACTGACCGGCGGCGAGGGGGCCGAGCGGGTAATAGAGGCTGTCGGCTCGCAGTGGCCGCTCGATCTCGCCACGGATCTCACGCGCATCCGCGGACGTCTGGTCATAGCCGGCTATCACCAGGACGGTCCACGCCAGGTCAACATGCAGCTGTGGAACTGGCGGGGGCTGGACGTCATCAACGCCCATGAACGTGACCCGCGCGTCTATGTGGATGGAATCCGCGGCGCGGTCGAAGCAGTGGCCAGCGGCATTCTCAACCCCGCTCGGCTGTATACCCACACCTTTCAGCTCGATGAGCTCGACCAGGCGTTCGAGACCATGCGCGAGCGTCCGGACGGATTTCTCAAGGCTCTGGTACTCACATGAGGCCGCGTCTGGGATTTCTAGGGGTCGGCTGGATTGGTAGACATCGGCTCGAGGCTGTCGTGCAGAGTGACCTGGCCGATGTGGTGGCCGTCGCGGATGTAGCCAACGCTAACGCCGTAGCGGCTGCGCAGATCACCCCTGCCCGGCTGGTGAGCTCTCTGGATGAGTTGCTCGAGCAAAAACTCGATGGAATCGTTATCGCCACGCCCAGCGCGCTGCACGCCGCGCAGGCCATTCGAGCACTCGAGCAAGGAGTGGCGGTTTTCTGTCAGAAACCCCTTGCACGGACGGCGCTCGAGACCGGGCGGGTTATCGAGGCTGCCCGCAGAGCGAACTGCCTGCTCGGAGTGGACCTGTCATATCGGTTTGTGGAAGGCGCCCGCCACATCCGCAATCTGGTGCGTGCCGGCGAGCTGGGACAGGTCTATGCGGTGGATCTCGTCTTCCACAATGCCTATGGGCCCGACAAGCCCTGGTTCTACGATCCCGCACTCTCCGGCGGCGGCTGCGTGATGGACCTGGGCGTGCACCTCGTGGACCTGGCGCTCTGGGCGCTGGACTTCCCGGATGTGGTCGAGGTGTCGTCGAGCCTGATGGCCGGCGGCGCGCCGCTGCCGGGGCGGCCCGACCGGGTGGAGGACTACGCCGTCGCGACGCTCACGCTGGCGGGCGGAGTCGTGGTGCGGCTGGCCTGCTCGTGGCGGCTGCAGGCGGGCTGCGACGCGGAGATCTCGGCGGCGTTCTACGGAACCGAGGGCGGCGCGGCGCTGAAGAACGTCG